>JBKDUK010000478.1:0-8673 GCA_046339535.1 Planctomycetaceae bacterium
CCTGCAAATGCTCTACCAGCACGATCTGAACCCGGGATTGGCCGAGGAGGTGATCCGCGAACAGGTCCTCGAACGGCTGGAAGACGAGGCCCTCGCCCGCTTCGCCTGGAGCCTGTACCGCGGCGTGCTCGACCAGCGGACGCAACTCGATGCCGCCATCGAGAAAGTCGCCGCCAACTGGTCCCTCCGCCGCATGGCCCCCACCGATCGGAATGTGCTGCGGCTGGGTGCCTTCGAACTGGGGCACACCGACACCCCGCCCCGTGTGATCATCGACGAGGCGATCGAAATGGCCCGGAAATTCGGCTCGGCCCAGTCTCCGCCGTTCGTCAATGGCATCCTCGACCGGCTCATCCCCCGCAAGGGAGGCCCCGCCGCGCCGGCCACCCCCCTGGGGGCCGATCATCCCGATGCCCCCGCCGAACCCCCGCCCGCCGATGTGAGCGATGAGGAGTTGTTTGGCGACGTGCGGAGCTGAACCGAACACCCCCCCAGAATGCCCCCCCACCAGCGGCCCGGCACCAATCCGGGATTCCGGCGGACCCGGCTCGGTTGCTCCCGCTGTGACTGCGCTTCGGTGGGTGGCCCTCTTCCGGATTCTTTCCCTTGGAGGCCACGGCGTCCCGGTGTTTTTGGAGGTGCTGCGTTCCCATGGCCGACTTCAAGTACTGTCTCAATTCCAGCACGATTCGCCCGGTGCCGATCCTCAAGAAGATCGAAATCGCCCGCCGGGCCGGTTACAGCGCCATCGAACTCTGGCACGACGACATCGACGCCCACCTCGCCCAGGGGGGCTCGATCCGCGACATTCGCCGGGCGGTCGAAGACCAGGGACTCACCGTCCCCACCACCATCTCTGTCAAGGGGTGGTTCGAAACCAGCGGGGGCGAGCAGGCCCGCGCGCTGGTGGAGGTTCAGCGCCGGCTGGAACAGGCGGCCGCGGTCGGGGCCATCCATGTGATCGCCGGACCCCCCGCGGGGAAAGCCGACCATGACCTCGGAGCCCGCAACTACCGCGCGCTGGTCGAACTGGGGCTGCGCTGCGGCGTCAAACCGGCGATGGAATTCCTGGGCTTCGTCGAAGACATCAACACCCTCGAAGCCGCCCTCGAAGTGGTCACCCGGGCGGGGCATCCCGCGGGCACGCTCGTGCTCGACCCGTTTCATCTCTTCCGGGGCGGCGACTCTCCCGAATCGATCGCCAAACTCAGTGCGTCCCAAATCGCCATCTTCCACTTCAACGACGCCCCCGCCCACCCTCCCCGCGCCCAACAACACGACCGCGACCGGGTCTACCCCGGCGACGGGCACCTCGACCTGCGACGGCAGCTCGACCTGTTGCGAACCATCGGCTACCGCCAATGGCTCTCGCTCGAACTGTTCCGCGAAGATCTCTGGGCCAGCGATCCCCTCGAAGTGGCCCGGGTCGGGCTCGGGAAAATGCGGCAGGTGGCCGAAGGGGGCTGAGCCCCAACGCCCCGGCCCCCAAATTCCCCGGCCTCTCACCTTTTGGGCGGATCTCTCCCCGGCGTGCATTTGGCGGCCGCACTCCCGGGCCCGCGTGCTGAAAACCCGATTTGCCCCGTCAGCTGCGGCAGACGTATACTAACGGGCATGAGCACGCACACTCCCACTCCACCGTTTTATCTGGGCGTCGACGTTGGCGGCACCAACATCAAGGTGGGGGTCGTCGATGACGCCGGCCATCCCCTCGGCAAGGCCAGCCTCCCCACCGAGCCTCTCCGGGGTCCCGAGGCAGGGCTCGAAACCATGGCGGCCGCCGGGCAACAGGCCCTCGCCGCCGCAGGTCTCGACTGGAAAGATCTCCGCGGCGTGGGCCTCGCCACCCCCGGCACGATGGACATCCCCGGCGGCTGGCTGCTCGAGCCCCCCAACCTCGGCAAGCTCTGGTACAACTACCCCATCCGCGACCGGCTGGCCGCCCGTCTGGGAATCCAGACCGTCTTGCAGAACGACGCCAATGCCGCCGCCTATGGCGAATTCTGGGCGGGCCGGGCGAAAGAAGCCCGCAGTCTCGTCTTCTGGACCCTGGGAACCGGCATCGGCTGCGGCATCATCATCGAAGACATGATTCTCGAAGGGGCCCATTCCCACGGGGCCGAGTGCGGGCACATCATTGTTGAGATGACCAACGGCCGGCTGTGCGGCACGGGGCAATACGGCACCCTCGAAGCCTATGCCGGCGCCAAGTCGCTGATGGCCCGCTGCGAAGAAGCCCTCGCGGCCGGGCGGTCGTCGGCCATCGCGGCCCGCCTGAAATCGGGCGAGGAACTGACCCCCAAACTGATCGCCGCCTGTGCCGAACAGGGAGACAGCCTCTGCGACGAACTCATCCTCCAAACGGCCCGGTACCTGGGGGTGGGGACCACCACGCTGATGCACACGATCGATCCCGAAATGGTTCTGCTGGGGGGTGCCATGACGTTCGGCCGGGATGAAAGCCCGGTGGGCCGCCGCTTCATTCAGGAGCTGCGCGACGAAGTCAAACGCCGGGCCTTCCCCATTCCCGCCGCCCGCACGAAAATCGAATACGCCAGCCTGGGGGGGGACGCCGGCTTCATCGGGGCCGCCGGGTGCGCCCGCCTGAAATTTGGCCGCTGACAACAGCGCGTGTGGTGACGCCACTCCGTTGTCCGTTTCTGTGGATGGGGCCGTCGTGAGGTGTTCGTTGTTCCAACGGGGGAAGTCAGCCATGCTGGGCGCAGTCCAACCTGCCCATCCAGGGGAATTGCAACCGACCCCGCGCCACTCGCCGGGCCAGTGGCGTTCCCCAGTCCAGCATTGCCTCGCCAGTCTGCTGGCTCTGCTGGCGGTTGCCCTGATCACCCCCCAGGCACTCGCCCAGGGGACCAAACCGTCGCGGGGAAATCCCCCGGCGAAAGGTCCAGCCCCCGCCAAGCCCAGGAAAAAACTCGGCTTCGAAGAGGTACGCGGCGCCGGGAAGGCGATCGAAGGGATCTCGCGCTACACCTCGAAACACTACGAACTCTACACCGACCTCTCGGCCGAGAAGGCCCGCGATCTGCTCGACCGGCTGGAGACCATGCTGGGGCATATCTCGAAGTACTGGGGGCGAGCCCCCCAGGGGGTCATCGAGATGTATGTGGTCGCCGACCTGGGCAAATGGCCCCCCGGCGCGATCCAGGCCGAGGGTTTGGCCCACATCGAAGCCAAGGCTGGCGTGACCCTCGGCAAGACCATCTCCGATGGCAACACGTTTCTCTCGAAGGCCGTGGTGTATGCCGTGGCCGACCCCGGCGTCCCCCAGCACGAGGCGGTACACGCCTACTGCGTGCATGCGTTCGGCCGGACGGGGCCCGTCTGGTACGCCGAGGGGATGGCCGAGATGGGCAACTACTGGGACGGCGAATCCCGCGCAGTCAACGCCAACCCGAACGTGATCGACTACCTGCGGAAGGCTCCCCGGGTCGACTTCGGCGAGATTGTGCATGCCGAACAGAAGACGGGAGACTCGTGGCAGAACTACGCCTGGCGCTGGGCGTTGTGCCACCTGCTGGCGAACAATCCCAACTACTCGCCGCGGTTCCGTCCGCTGGGGGTCGCGCTCCTCTCGGGGCAGAAGACCAGCTTCGATGCCGTGTATGGTCCAATGCAGGAGGAAGTGGTCTTCGAGTACCGTCAGTTTCTGTCGCAGTTGGCCCCCGGCCTGCGCGTCGACCTCACCGCGTGGGACTGGAAGGCGAAGTTCAAGGCCCTCACCGGCGGCACCAAAGTGAAGGCCCGCATTGAAGCCAACCGCGGCTGGCAACCGTCGCGCGTGCTCGTGACTCCCGGGCAGACGCTCGCCTGGGAGACCGAGGGACAATGGAAGCTCGCCGACCCGGCCGACGACTTGACCGCCGCCGGCGAGCCTGGGGGCCGCGGAGGCCTGGAAGGGGTCTTGCTGGTCCACGATGACGGCGAATACCGCCTGGGCGAACCGTTCTTCCTGGGAGCCCAGGGAACCTGGACCGCGCCGACCGCGGGTCGGTTGTATCTGCGCTGTCGCGATGACTGGGCGAAACTGGCCGAGCACAAAGGGGCCATCACCGTCCGGTTGCAACTGGCGACCGAAACCGGCCGGGAATCCCCCCCGCTGCCGGGAGATGCCGACGCCGAGCGCGACACCCCTCCCACTCCGGAAGACGAACCCGGGCGTTGATCCCGGGACCCTGCTGCTCCCACGGGAGTTGGCATGCGCTGATGGCGAGTCGCGGGGCGGGCGGGGCCATTCGAAGCCCCGGCCTGAAATCGCGCCGAGAGTCAGATGCCCGGTCGCCAGTCAGTCGCTACGATTGCAGCGGTGACACACCCAGGAGCTGAATTGAGATGAGTGAAGAAAACCGCGAGGAGGGGTCGGGCAAGGGGTACCACGAAGAGGTGCAGCATTCTCCCGCCACGGCCCGAATTCCCGAGAAGGTGAGTCCGGGTGTCTTCAGCACCGGGACAATCGTGATGCACGGGCCTCACGAATTTGTCATCGACTTTCTGCAGAGCCTGGCGCATCCCCGCCGGGTCGCCGCGCGGGTGGTGCTGCCCCCCACGGTCATCTCGCCGTTCCTGGGGGCGATGCAGGACAACTTCGCCAAGTACACCCAGATGTTCGGCCCCCTGCCCCGCATGCCCCAACCCCGTCCCGCGACTCCGCCGCGGGAAACTCCCGAAGGAAACTCGGGGGGACAACCGGGGGGTGGATCGCCGGGGGGTGCCGCGGGAGGAGCGGCCGGCGGCGCGGGTCAGGAACCGACTCCCTTCCCGCTGCATCAGCCCGATCTCACCCCTCCCAAGCCCGCGACCCCCACCCCGATGCCCATTTCCGAGGTCTACGAGCACCTCAAGCTTCCCGACGAGATGCTCTCGGGGGTGTATGCCAACACCGTTGTGATCAGTCACACCGGGGCCGAGTTTTGCTTCGATTTCATCACCAGTTTCTTCCCCCGCTCGGCGGTGGCGGCCCGCATCTACATGGCCTGCCCGCACGTGGTGGAGTTCAGCGAGTCGCTCACCCGCTCGTGGGAACAGTTCCGCAACCGGCAGCGGTAAACCCCCGCATGGGTTGCCGGTCCGTTCGAGGGGGACGCGACCGCAGCCAGACCGCCCGCCGGTCTCCGCTTCCCCAAGGCCCCTCCTGTGTATGCCCCTCCCGAACTGACCCGTGATGAGCCGTTGACCTGGTCGCGGGGTCGCGGCACCGACGTCTGGCAGATGTTCCAGGCCTGTCGCGCAGGTGATCTGCCGCGCGTGCAGGCGCTGGTCGAGCGCGATCCCGGACTGGTCCGCTGTCACTGGCAGTACCGCACGCCGCTGTACTTCGCCGTGCGCGAGAACCATGCCCCCGTGGCCGCCTTCCTGCTCGATCACGGGGCCGACCCGCTGGGACTGGCGGTGAACGACACCCTGCTGCAGATCTGCCACGACCGCGGTTACGGCGAACTCGAACGGTTGTTGCGGGAACGTTACGCCCGGCTCCAGGGAGCCACCGACGAGGGAGAGCCCGTCGCGGCCGCCATTCGTGCGCACGACCAGGCCGAGGTCTTGCGGTTGCTGACGGCTCAACCCGGGCTGATCCACACCGGGGATGCCCGCTCGAACCAGCCGATCCACTGGGCCACCATGACCCGCCAGCCCGGGCTCGTCGATCTGTTGCTCGCGCGGGGGGCCAACCTTGAGGCGCGGCGGGCCGATGGCGCACGGCCCATTCACCTCGTCAACGGCGATTACCACTTTCGGGGGCGCCGCGATGTGCCGGCCGACTGGCCCGTTTCGGCCGCACAGATGCTCGACCACCTGCTGGCACGGGGCGCCCAGTGCGATTTGGGAGTCGCCTGCCACCGGGGAGACTTTTCCCGCGTGCGGGAGATTCTGGCGGCCGACCCAGGGGCCGCCAATCGCCTGCCCGAGTACATCACCTATTACCTCGGCTCGGGAGCCCCCCTCAAGAACGCCGCCCAGCAGGGGCACCTCGAGATTGTGCAACTGCTGCTCGACCACGGGGCCGACCCCAACCTGCCGGAACCAGAAATCGCCCCCCAGGGACACGCCCTGTATGCCGCGGCCGCAAATGGCCACCTCGCCATCGCCCAACTGCTGTTGGAGCATGGGGCCTATCCCAACCCCGAGGTCGAAAGTTCGGCCGACGCCCTGACCATGGCGATTGACCGGGGCGATACTGCGATGGTCAATCTGCTCTGCCGGTCGGGCGCCTCACGCCGGATGGCGATCCTCGCGTACTACGGCGATGTGCGGGTGGCGGCGGCGGTGCTGGCCGCCAACCCCCGGCTCGCCGAGGATCCGGAAGCACTCGCGAACGCCGCCGGCGAGGGGCAGCTCGACTTCGTCCGGCTGCTGCTGAAGTACGCACCAACGCTCCCCCGACAGCTCACGTTTCCCCCGTGGTCACCCGCCGGGCAGTCGGCCGAGATCAACGAGTTGTTGTTCGCGCATGGGCTCGATCCGAACGTGGCCGACTGGCTGGGGATTACGGCTCTGCACCGGTTCGCCGGGGGGGGCCACCTCGACTGGGCCCGGCAATGGGTCGCGCGAGGGGCAGAGCTCGATCCGCGTGATGACGATCTCTGCTCGCGGCCGTTGGGCTGGGCCGCGAAATTCGGCCGGCTCGAACTGGTCCGCTGGCTGCTGGACGCCGGCTCCCCGGCCCGGCACCCCGCCGATCCCGACTGGGCCACCCCCCTCGCCTGGGCCATCCGTCGCGGCCACGCCGAGATCGCGCACGTGCTGCGTGACTGCGGGGGATGATGCGGAATCGGGGACCTCTGTGTCCGCCCGCCGGGTTGGGATCGGAGGCCAACCGTCCCAACGGGCAGTCCATCCGCATGAATCGGAAACCCGCTGCGCCCGCACCCAAAGCCCCCTGTGGCCAGGGACCGCACAGCGGGTCGCGGGGGGGCGGACCTCTGTGTCCGCTCCGCTGGGTTGGGATCGGAGGGAAACCGTCCCATTGGGCAACCCAAACACCTGAATCGAAAAACCCGCTGGACCCACCCCCAAAGCCCACCGTGGCCAGGGGCCAGCCAGCGGGTCGCGGGGGGGCGGACCTCTGTGTCCGCTCCGCTGGGCCTGGATCGGAGGGTAACCGTCCCGCTGGGCAGCCGAACGCCTGGATCGAAACCCTGCTGTGCGCCCCCGCCACCCTGTCACTGGTTGCGTTCGCATGATGATTCTGGATGAACGCCCATTGGGATTTGAGATCCACGTTGTTGAGTTTCCCTCTGGATCGGCTCTTCCCGGTCGAGAGCCCGGCGGGGCGGACAATGAATCGAGCGAAATACACAAACCATGCGAATCAACCGATGTCGTGCATTTTGTCGAAACAACCGAATAACCCATGGCCCAGGTCAAATCAGCGAATTTGGAGGCAAACGGATCTTCGCACACAGACGACAGTGAGAAGCACCATCGAATGCCCACCCACGATGACTGTCAGTCATCGGCCTTCCTCACGTCGCGTCTGTTCCCAAACAAGACGTAACCGCAACCGTTGCAGGGAGTCTTCATAAGGTATCACTGCCCGGATCTTTCCTTCATGCGGCCCGGCATCCAATTGCAATGCCATGTCGCCATGTCCAATCATCGCCATCCGCGCATTCATCTTGTGGACATGACGAATATCTTCCGTTCCACCCAACAGGATCGAGGGGATGTACACCAGATGGTCTGTAACCTCCAGCGGTCCAAATCTCTCACGCACCTGTCTGATCATGACGTCGTAGGGGTCTTTTGCTGACCGCACAAACTCCTGTTCCACAAACCCGGCGAAAGAGGAGGCCACGACTTCAGGCGTCATCGAGATCGCATCGATAAGAAAAACGGTCTCATCCCGACCTGTTCGCAGTGATTCCATCGAATAGGCATACTGGTCGCCCCACGCGGTCTCGGCAAAGCACCAATAATCAGCACACCGGCCTCCCCAGGCGAATTTCCAGTATTCTGGCTGGTTCCATAGCACAGCACCGGTTGCCTCCTTCGGATACAAACCAAACAGCCGGTAATACCCGGCATAGACTTCCAGCCCATCACTTCGCCGAAGTACCTCCCAATGTTTTGGAGGGAGGCTCAGTCCGGTCTCTTCGACAAACCGGTCATACTCATGAGATTCCGCCTCACGATGGAACGCGACGTCTGGCAAGCCGCCAAGTTCGTCAAACAGGGTGTACATCATCGATGTCTCTCATCGGGGACAACCTGGGCGACACCTGATTCGTATGCAAGCTCAGTGGAAGCGCCCATTGCGTCGGGACGCGATTGATGCGCACGACCAATCTATCAGATTGTCGCCGCATCGGTTTGGTTCGATCTGCTGCCTGATTGCTCATCGTGAAGACGAAGCGCAAATCGAACGGCAAGTCGGCTGGACCCACCCCCAAAGCCCCCCGTGGCCAGGGACCGCACAGCGGGTCGCGGGGGGGCGGACCTCCGTGTCCGCTCCACTGGGCTTGCATCGGAGGGCAACCGTCCCGATGGACAGCCAAACCGCATGCATCCGAGACACCACTGCGCCCGCACCCAAAGCCCCCCGTGGCCAGGGACCGCACAGCGGGTCGCGGGGGGGCGGGGGGGGGGGGGCGCGCCGCGGGGGGGGGCTCGGCGGGGGGCGGTCGCAAGGCGCAGCGCCGACACCACACAACAAAACAC
>JBKDUK010000479.1:0-15314 GCA_046339535.1 Planctomycetaceae bacterium
AAGGGTGGCGTGGTTTGAACTGATCGCCGGGCGATTTCAGGAGCAGTCCGCTGTCGAAGGCATCCATCGCAGCCGCCAGTTCCCCGGCTTGTGGCTCGACGTGGCGGCTTTGTTTGACAACGACCTTCCCCGGCTGTTCGCGACACTGCAGCGCGGCTTGGCCACCCCCGAGCATGCGGCGTTTGTGGCCCGCAGGCCGCCGGGGCAGTGACCCGGTGCTCTGTCTCCCCAACCAACAGGAATTTCGAGCGATGGGGGGAGAGGAAGTCCAAGGCGACACATCCGGAGGTGTGTGATGCCGAGATGGCGATCGCTTCCGATTTGGGTTCGATGACGAATTCCCCAGCGGTCCCCCGTGTATGGTCCGATGCCCAATCGCGCCGGGTGTGTTGACAACAATAGGCATGATCCTGGAAAGCATCATAAGCCGACGTGGCGGCCATGGTGATCGGGCTGCAACAGCGGCGACACGGCCATCGGCCTTCGCGACAAACTTCTCGCCAACCAACCGCCTACCTCGTAGAGGTGACTTCTCTCAGCCCCGGGTTGCCGCCTCAGCGGCTACCCGAGGTACGCGATCCCCAACAGAGCCTGAACCCTGAAAGTGGTTCCTTTCGACGTGGGCTCGCGCAATGATCGATCCGTAATCATCAGACAGGGTGTGGAAAGCAATCCTGACAGGATCGAGGTCTTGGTGGGCATCGCGACCTGGGGTAGTCGCGTTCGCGACAACCCCAGGCTGAGGGAAGTATCCCCTACGGGGAAGTATTTCGGTGGGTGAGGTGGCTGCTGTTGCGAACTGTACGAACTCGCTGCGGAACCACTTGATCGATCATTTCCGTGATCCGATGTGCAATCGCGGTCAATTTCCCGAAAAGTAGGTGAATGATTTTGGCGAGCCCCCAACGCACTGATCTGACGGGCTCGGCAATCACGGCTTTCAAACAACAACTCAAGCCTGTCTCGCACGTCGGCGAGACAGGCTTGTTGGTTTCTCGGTGGGTATCGCCGGAGGGACGTCGCGCGGGACGCGTTACGAGTTCCCCATCCGTGCGGCAATCGCCTGCAGCACCCGGTCGTGGATCAGACCGTTCGAGGCGACAATGCCGGTGTTGCGTTCCAACTGCCGCCCGACGGTGAAGTCGAGCCGCTGGCCGTTGACGTCGGTCACCCGACCTCCCGCCTCTTCCGTCACAATCACCCCGGCGGCGTGATCCCACACCTTCTCGATATAGGTCTTGCTCAGGCTGTGCCGGAGGTACAACGCGGCATCCCCCCGCGCCACCGCCGCGTACTTCGCCTGGCTGTCGATGCGGTGCGGCTCATTCACAATGCCCACCGCCGAAACCACCTGCGAAGTGACATCGTGGTTTTTGTCGCTCGATTCCACCCGCTCGACCCAGTCGAGCAGCGCGGGATTCGACTCGGGCGAGACCCTCAGGGGCGAACGCTTCGCAATGACGTCGCCGGGACCGAGATCGAGCCGCTGGGCTCCCCCCCCGCGCACGGCGGCGTACAACTGACCGAAGAGGGGAGACTCGGCGGTCCCCAGGGTGGTCGGCAGGTTGGGGCACGCCAGCACCCCCACGAGGATCTCGCCCCGTTCCACCAGCGCCAGGGCGATGGCATACTGCTCTTTCCGCAAAAAGCCCTTGGTCCCATCGACCGGGTCGAGCACCCAGTAGCGCCGGCTGGGGTCGATGGCGTGCTGTCCGCGCTCGACCCACTCGGCCACCTGGGCCGGGCTGGCCGCGTCGGGCCGGACGGTCTGCACGTGCTGCGTCACCTGGGTCGCCAGGTCGGCAAACTCGGGAGCCCGCAGCTCTTCCGAGCCTTCCTCACCCATCAGCGCATCGTGCGGAAACTGCTCGTGCAGTCCGCGCGAGACCACCGCCTGCACCGCCAGGTCGGCCACGGTGACGGGGGTTTTGTCTCCCTTGTCCCATTTGCCGACCGAGATTTGCCCCTGGACGCTTCGGCAGATCTTCACTGCCGAGCGCACCACCTCCACCGCGAACTCCAACTCCGATTGCAGCGTCATCGCTCCACGATCCAGATGTTGCGGAAGTGAACCGGATTGCCGTGATCCTGCACGAAGATCGAACCGGGCAACGATTCATCGGCCTGGCCACCACCGCCGTTGAACTTGGGAATCTCGTACTTGTCATGCACGATCACACCATTGAGCCGAATGGTGGCCGTGGCAGGCTTCAGCTTGTTCTTGTTGGCGTCGTACCGCGCCATCGTGAAGTCGACATCATAGGTCTGCCACGTGAGGGGGGGCAGGCACATGTTGAGTTTGGGCTTGGCGAACGAGTAATACCCGCCGCATTCGTTGTTCTCGCCCGCGAGTCCGAACGAATCGAGAATCTGGAACTCGTACTGGTCGTTGAGGTACAGGCCGCTGTTCCCCCGCCCCTGGCCCCGGGCGTGGGGCATGTAGGGGGTGCGGAACTCGAGATGCAGGGTGTAGTCCTTGAACTTCTGCTTCGTGCGGGTCCCCACGGCCAAGAGGTTCCCCTCGACCAGTTTCCCCTTGTCCCAGGCGTCGGGGTTGGTGCCGTCGAAGAGCACGACCGCTCCCTGGGGGGGCTTGGCCCCGAGGGTGGGGGACTGCCGTTCGACCTTCTTGAGGGTGAACTTCACGCCGTCGAGGTCGGCCTGAACCTGGCCCCCTTCGACGGTGGCGCGGAAGTTGGTTCCCGACAACTGCAGCTTGCCGCCGACGGTTTCTCCGGTGAGGGCCAGGCGGGTCTTGCCATCCCACGATTCGCCGGGAAGTCCCTTGCCGTAGAGCACCCCCTGAAACTTCCCGTCCCCCAGGGCCACCAGTTGCAGCCCCTGATTGGAACTGGCCGTGGCGGGGCCGGCGTATTCTCCCTGCAGGAGGAAGTCGGCATCGGCCTTGGTCGAGTCGACCACCGCCTGCTGCGACTTGTCCTGGGCCCAGGCGGGAGCGACAGCCGCGATCAGGAGACAGAGAGAGGCCAGCAATCGGGTCATGGCGGGACTGCTCACGGGGAGGGAACGGGGAGGGAGGCAACCGCAGGGAAGATATCAGAAGCAAAAACCGCGGGCCACCAGAGCACAGGGCCGTTGATTGGGAAGAGCAACCCCCTGGCGATCGTGAGCATGGGGGTTGGAGGAACAAAGAACGCCACCGGGCCAGTCGAATGGTTCGACTGGCCCGGCAAGTCACACAGTCCACTCACCCGCAGAGAGGGAGGAACTCGTCGCAGAGACTAGAAGCTGTTTTCGCTGAGGGGCGCCTGGACCGCGAAATTGGGGACCCGACGACGCGTGCCAGCGGGGGTGATCAGCTTGGCGTAGACCGTCTCGTCGATCTGCGAGCTGAGGAACTGGGCATGACCGTCGGCGAACAGGAAGTTGCAGCCCTGGGGGTGGAAGGACGAGGGGAACGGCGAGGCGCCCTCGGCACCACCGGTCTGGCCATTGATACCACCGTACTTCACACCCGAGGGGAGCAAAGGGAGGCGGGGATCGGCGACGTTGAAGGCGTTCAGGTTCGGGTCGATGGGGAAGACGAAGGCGTTCGAGCGCCAGTCGGGATTGGCCCACGAGCGGATGCCGCCGAATTCACCAGCGTTGACATTCTCGGTCACAAGGATGGTCTGGGCGAGGCCGTCGGCGACCGAGTCCATCGACTGCGAATCGGGATTGAAGACACGGGTCAGCGAGACTTCGCCGGTGGCGCTCTGCGAAGCCGAGACGGTTCCCCGCCACAGCATGCCGGTGTCGGCGGTGACCTTGGCGTCAAAGCCATCATTGGTCGCCAGGGGGCTGGCGGTGTTGATGGCGTTGTTGTTGTTCCAGTTCAGGCTCTCGTAAGCGGCGGCCTGCAGGTCGGCGGAAGCGCCGCCCAACATCATGTCGGAGTAGCCCGAGTTGACGACGAAGCTCGAACCGCCGTCGAGGGCGAAGGCGGTGGTGTCGGTCGGGCAGGTGAAGATCTTGACCGACAACTGCGACAGGGCGAGGTTGTCTCCCTGGTTGAAGGCGACGCTGTTGGTCCAGCGGTCGGCAATGTCTTGCCGGCCCAGAGCCGCCAGCAGCTCGACCTGCCACGAGTAGCGCGGCTCGAGCGAGGTGCCGTTGAAGTAATAGACCCCGTACGAGGGGAGCTTGTTGGTCGACGTCGCCCGGTTCTGGAAGGCCAGGCCAATCTGCCGCATGTTGCTCATGCACTCGGCCCGGCGGGCCGCCTCACGGGCGTTCTGCACCGCGGGGAGAATCAGGGCGGCCAGCACGGCGATGATCGAGATCACCACCAGCAACTCAATCAGCGTGAAGCCACCCCGGGGAGCGCTCGACTGGATCAACGGACGACGATTCTTCATGGAACGGCTCCCGAGAATGAGAAACAACAGAGAGAGCGGGAAGTGTACAGAGTGACCGGCGGGCGAGAAACCAACCCGCCGGGTTTTTGGAAACCGCAGTTTTCGTGCCGAACGGGTTGGCCCCCCGTTTTGGTCCGATTCGACGGCGTTTGCCCCGTTTTGCCCCCGGCCATCGTGGCGTTTCGCACCAGGTTGACCGATTTTGCGGACGAGGCTCGGCCAGCCAGGGTCTCGCGGGTGGGGAAGCACCCACGAAACCACACGGCCAGCCGATTCTCATTAACGGAAGCCCTCCCGGGATCTCCACACCGAAATCGAAAAATTTCCTCTTCGCCCTCCTGCCCCAGCCAATCTCCCTCCCGACAGCCCGCACTGCCCCAATAACCCCTCTGTTCGACAGAACAGGTCTCTCGTTCCGTTGCTCAATGGTTGGAGAGGGCTCGCTGTCGCTCCGGGAGATCTGAGCATGAACAATTCAACAGCAGTTGGATGGGTTCAGCGAAGGCCAACCTCTGTTTGGCTGACCCTTAAAAAACGTAAGATTCGATTTAGAATGACTTTAAGTCGATGTTTGGCACTCGCTTCGGGCTGGTTCCGACCCGTTTTCAACACGGGGAGGCTCCCCCCCTGACCTCTCGACACCGAGGCATTTTCGCCGTCTCCCGGCTACTGCCGGGGCTGCGAACGGACGCATACAATAGATCGCCGGGAGGGTCGGGGCGGGAGAGTCCTGTTCCAGACTCCCCCCGCGGTCCTTCGAGGCGCATGTCGCGTGTCCCCTGTGTCCCCAGTTGCTCCCCCCGAGCCGGGACCGGCTTCCCGGCCACCGCTGGTGCCGTCTTTGTCGCTGGCGATTCGCCTGGCGATCTGGCTGCGCAAGGGGGTGATTTTCGTGCTGGGGCTGTCGGTGGTGGTGGTCGGCGTGGTGATGCTGGTCACACCTGGACCGGCGTTTGTGGTCATTCCCGCCGGTCTGGCGATCCTCGCGACCGAGTTCTACTGGGCCCGCCGGCTGCTGCAGGATGTCCGGCGAAGGATTGAAGAACGGGTCCGGCAGACTCTCGGAGGCCCCACCCCTCCCGGTGATTCGTCGGCCCCTTCCCCCACGCCATCGACCGACCGCTGAGCTGCGCCAATCGCCATCGGTTGGAAACGATCCACCGGCATCATCTCGTGGCCATGGACGAGGGACGCCCCCCCGTTCGCGGCCCGGCTCATGCTGAGCCCCGGCTGGAGGTGACCCGGCAGACCGATGGTCTACCGGAGGGAATCTTCGGGCGGGGGACCAGCAGCCGGAACGAGGATGGTTTCTTCAATGCGTCGCGCGAGGCGGGTATAGGCCTCCGCAATGGGATGACCATCCTTTGGAAAGAAGAAACGGGATTCCGTGAGTTCCGGATCAAGCTCCTCAACCACGTGCAGAGAGAGCCCCTGCCGTTGCAGAGCCTGTCGCAGGGCCGTGGATGTATTATCGGTGGGAATGTTCCAGTAGACCACGTGAAACTGACATTCCGGAAATCGACGGGTCACTTCAACGGCTGACTGGGCGACCACGGCCGCTGTCAGCTCGACAGCGGAACGGGGAACCAGATGCGGCTCCAGCAACTGCCGATACACGTTCGATTTCCCCAGAACGGCCCGGAATTTCCGCGACAGGAAGAGGTCGTCCATATGACCGAGCCGCTCGATCCGCCCGTCCCGCAAACCATACCGGGGGGCATGTTGGTTGTACGGAACCCAGCCCGCGACCCGTTTCACATGGTCTGGGATCATCTGGAAGATGACCACCCGGGGGGGCTGCGGACACAACCGGGCAATTCGGCCTGATTCCAGATTGGCGAGCATCTGGTGCGGGCCATAACCGTGGAAGCCGAGGTTCAGCACCCGCAGGTCCGGGCGCAGTTGAGCGACCCGCGACGGCAGGGATTCGTCGTCGGCGACCCCCGCTCCAAACGTAAACGAACAACCGCAGAATACCACCGTCTCGGCCGAGGGGTCCCCGGCGGGAACCACCACGCGCAGTTGTTGTTCATCGATCGTATACACCGTATCAAAGAGAGATTTCCCCTGATCCTGAAGGTGGTGTCGAACCTGGCAGTTGGGACGGGGCACCATTCCCAGGAGGTCATCGGACAGAATGTACTCGCGCTTCGGTTGGTTCAGGCAGACATATTCGCCACGGCGCGTTGTCTGTGCCGCGAGCAGCCATTCGGCAATGCCCAGGGTACACAGGATCGCCGCGCTATTGATTCCCCACCGCGCCCACGAGCGGTACACAAAACCAGCCCACAGGCTCCAGCCACCCAGCAGCATCCCGATCCAGCCAAACGGCGTGGGAGCCTTCAGCAGCAGCAGCAGCGAGACCGCCGCGCACAGCAGCAACGCTCCGAGCACCGCCAGGGCCCGCCGGCCGCTCGACCATTGACGTACCGACATCCTACAACACCCGTTCCCACCCCGGCGAAGTCGACTTCCCGGGTTCAGCCCAGGCCCACAGTGGAGTGGGGTCTGCTCGTGACACGCAATTGTTTCTGCAATCCAGGATTCTGGCACCCGTCACTGCGTCCCCACCGGCGGCGACTGAGGCAGCGGGAGCCCTCAACAGCGATCCCCTCAGCGGGCCGCCGCGGCTTCCCGGACCGTTCCCCGGGGGGCCAGCGGAATCTCAGCCGCCTTGACGTCAGGCTTCCGCCGCAGCAGTTCCGAGAGCTGGAAGCGGTGGTACTTCTGCGTGGCGGCGGGTTGCCGGTCGGTCGACGCATTCGCCACCCAGAAGCGGGTGCTCTTTGGCTCGAACAACACATTGTGCAGGTTCGACTTCATCGCCACCGGGCGGTCCATCAGCCGCAGGGCAGTCTCGGCATCGAATGTCCCATGCCCCGCCTTCGCCCGCTTGCACAGTTCCTGGTAACGGTCCCCCGCCGAGAGCAGGACGGCATCGTCCAGGGCATTCGGCAGCAGCGGGTGCTTCTCACCCGGGTTCAGCACGGTGAAGGTGTCCCAGCTGCCTTCCATTCCCACCGCCCGGTTGGTCTTGCCGTCGGCCAGCACGTAGAAGTACTGGCACGTGCGGGGATTGTCGCGGAAGACGGCGATCGCCTGGTCGAGATCGCGGGCGGTTTCGAGCGCCTCCCGCAGCAGCAGCGCCATCGGCACCCCCGCCCAGTGTCCCAGTCCGACCCCACCCATTTCGCCAATCGAGACATGCTCGGCATTCATGCCGGTGACCGAGCCGATGAACCCGGCGTAGGTCACGTTCACAAACGGAACCCCGCCGTTCGGTTCCACCACCGTCACCACCGCGTGGTCCTGCAGACCCCAGTCAATCCCGTAGTCGAGCACGCGGCCATGGTACAGCGTGCCGTCGCGGGTGGCTGAGTTCATCAGGGCGAACCCGCTGCAGTGGAACATCTCGGGAATGAAATTCGCGGCGATCACATCCTTGAGTTCGAGTTCGGCTCCGGCGGCCAGTCCTTCCATCTCTTCGAAATACTTCGCCGGGACGTGCGGCCGCTGGATGGCGACGATCGACTCGATCACCTGGCGCGGCTTGATCATCACCGGGCCGAGCTTGACCTTCTCCTTCCCTTTTTTCTCCAGCAGGTTGTGCATGTTGCTGCGGACCCGCTCCTTCAGCAGCACCCCCTGCTGGTAACCCATCTCGTAAGGGGTTCCCTTGAGGTGCAGCACCGGGTAGCCATCGATGGTTTCGAGCCAGCCCTGGCCACAGCGGGCAACGGTGGCCGAGACCGTCTGGGCCTGCGCCAGAGCCAGAGAGGGAGCGAGGCCAATGACAATCAGCCCCAGCAATCGCGACAGCCTCGGCAGAGACAACATGCAGACACCTTCGGGCAGGTGACGAAGAAGAAGGAGGAGTTTCGAGGTCACGTCGGACCACGACGTGCGCCCCGGCAGACTGGGCAATCCGGGGTGCGAACCCCGCTTCCCAGAGCACTCAGAATAACAGGCGATTTGACCCGGGGCGAGATCGTCTTGTCCCGGTTTGGGGGATGGGGTACTGTCCCAACCCCTCCCTTCGTCTCCCCTCCGCGGTTTCCCCCTCTCTTCCCGAGTCATTCCGATGCGGTCCCGGTTTCCCCTGGCGGGCTGGGTCGGCGGCGCGTTGTGCCTGCTGGCCGGCTGCACTTCCGACTGGAGCGGTCATCGTCTCGACTCACAGTCTGCGGCGGCCTCGCGGGCGTCCCGGATCCCCTCGGTGGCGGGCAGCCGTCGGGAAGGGGATCGGGCCAAGACCGAGCAGGAGATGACCACGCCGCGGGTCCGCACCGAGCCGTTGTCCGACAAGCGCGTCGTCACCGCCGATGTCGCTCCCGGACGCAGCACCATTGGTGCCCGCCCGAAGGCCGACCCCCAGGAAAGCAACCGGGTCGAGACCACGGCCGGCCTGTTTCCCGCGCGGAAGGGAAATGAACCGACCGGTGCGAGCCTGAGGCAGGCCGATCCCGAGGCGGCGGCCATTGTCGACGAAGAATTGCCCGATGCCCCGGAAGAGCAGAAGCAGGGAATCCTCGCCGACCTGCAGGGAATGTCTCCCGGCAACATCCGCGCGATGCTGCGCGCCTGGAAGCAGGGACTGGCCCGCCGGACAACCACCCCGGTGGCGGGAGCTTCGGCTGCCGAAGCCCCCCCCGTGACGGACGACAGCGCCACCGGACGCATCCGCCGCTCGCTGAGCGCCGGTTTGGGGACGGTCACCGCCTGGGGAACCGCCATTGTGGGGGGCGGGAAACGGAACGAGCCGACGGGCGTGGTGGTTCCCCCGGCCATTGCGGGGACCGAACCTCTCGCCGCGCCGCGGGCCGAGAGCAGCCCGACGCAGCCACCCGCGGTGGCCACCCCGCTGCCGACGGAAGCCCGTGGCGACCCGTCCGAAGCGGAAACTCCCGCGACGCCGCGGAACGTCCTGGCCGAGCTGATTGAACTGGCCGAGGAAGATACGGGGAAGCTCTCTCCGCCGCGCACGCAGCGCGAGCGGGATGAGTTCATCTCGCAGCATGTCTCGCTGCGGATGCTGTACCTGGTGGGGGGGCGGCACGAGCTGGCGATGCAGGCCATTCCCGCGATCGACCCGATCGACCAGGAGTTCTGGCAACACCTGTTCTGGGGTTTGGCGAATTACTTCGATGTCGAGTCGATTCCCACCTCGGAAGAACGGGCCGCCGAGGCCGCCTCACAGCTCACGCAGGCGGTGCTGAAACTGCAGCGCCGCTCGCAGGTCGAGATCCGCCAGGCGGTCTTCTGCTCGTCGGTCGAAGGATTTGGAGTCTATGAGCCCGCCGGCAGCAGTGATTTCGTCGCCGGGAGTGAATTGCTGGTCTACGTCGAACTGGGGAACCTGCTGAGCCTGATGGAGGATGACGGCCAGTACCGCACCCGGCACTCGGCGGTGTTGGAACTGGCGCCGCATGGAGCCGAGGTCGACCCGGTGGCCCGGCTCGAAATCGAAGAGGTGGTCGATCTCTGTCGCCGGCAGCGGCGCGACTACCACCAGGCGTGGCTGTTCCCCCTCGACCGCGCCCTGCCGGCCGGTCCCTACGTGCTGCGGTTGACCGTCACCGACGAAACGAACAGCAAGCAGGCCACACAGACCCTCAACCTGCGGGTCCAGCCGGCCCCTCCCGAAGAGCGCGAAGTGCTCGAGCGGAAGCCGGTGATTCGTGAGGAAGAGCCCGACCCGACACTGCCGGCACCACGCGATCCGTTGCAGATGCAGGTGCGGGACGCCGCGGGCCGCACGAACAACCGTGGGCCCACGAAAACCCCCGCGGAACCGCCGGTCCCCAAGACCCAGCACCCCGACGAAATGCCCGACGAGTTGCCTGAAGCCGATTCCTCTGGTGACAAGGTGCCCGGCGAGAAAGCGGCCGCCGGGAACGTGACCAGCGACGAATCCAGCGACGGGAAATCGGCTGAGGCATCGTCCGGGGATTCTGACGAAGAGCCGGTCGAGGACGATGCCGGGGCGGAGTCCGATGAGACCCCTCCTCCCTTACCCCCCATCGAGTGATGTGACGGTGGTGGGCTGAGAGGGCGTCGCGCCCCAGGCTTTGGGGTCCGCGCGGGGTCGGCAGAGGAGCGCGGTCCGGTGGGACAGGGCCGGGGACGACTGCGAGTCGCGGGGCGGGGTTCGCGATTGCCGCGGCGCGGGAATTGCGCTACCTTCGGACCATCGCCGGTTCCCGGTTCGCCCCTCTGTTCCCGCCTGACTCATGCCGTTCGCGAACACTCCCCGCCCGCCGGCCCCTCCGCTGGTGTTCCCCGCTGCCGCGACCGGGCTGAGCCGCCGCGGGTTTGTCGCCGGTTGTCTGCTGGCGGGTTGGGCCGGGGGGAACGCCCGGCTGGAGGGGGCTCCTCCCGCGGCGGGAGCGAAGGAGAAGACCGTGCAGTTTGATGGCAACCGGGCGTATGCCCATCTGAAAGAGATCTGTGCCCTGGGCCCCCGGCCCAGTGGTTCGGAGGGGATGTCGCGGCAGCAGCGGCTGGTGGCCGAGCATTTCTCGAAGCTCAAGGCGAAGGTCAAGTTCCAGTCGTTCGACGCCCCGCATCCGCGCACGGGCGAGCCGGTGGCGATGAACAACCTCGTCGTCTCGTGGCAGCCGCAGGCGCAGGAGCGCATTCTGCTCTGCTGCCATTACGACACCCGGCCGTTTCCCGACCGCGACCCCGATCCCCGCGCGGCCCGCAGCGGGGTCTTCGTGGGGGCGAATGACGGCGCGAGCGGGGTCGCGTTTCTGATGGAGCTGGGACGCCACATGGGGGCCATCCAGCCCCGGTTCGGCGTCGACTTCGTCTTCTTCGATGGCGAAGAACTGGTGTTCCAGCCGAACGACCCGTACTTTCTCGGCTCCGAGTTTTTCGCCAAGAGCTACCGCGACGATCCGCCGAACCACATCTACCACTACGGCGTGTTGTTCGACATGATCGCCGACAAGCGGCTCAACATCTATCAGGAGGTCTACAGCGTGCAGTACGCGCGCTCGATTGTGCTGAGTGTCTGGGCCCAGGCGGCGGCCCTCGAGGTGAAGGAGTTCATTCCCAAAATCCGGCACGAGATCCGCGACGACCACCTGGCGCTCAACCAGTTGGCCCGCATTCCCACGATCGACCTCATCGACTTCGATTACGACCCGTGGCACACCACGCAGGACATTCCCGCCAACTGCTCGGCGGCCAGTCTCGCCAAGGTGGGGAAGGTCATTCTGGCGTGGCTGCAGAACCTCCCCGATCCCCCCGCGGGCGGAGGAGACCCCGAGGCTCCCTGAGCGGCCCAGTCACCTGCATGCCTGGCTGTCAGCCTGCAGACTCTGAAAAGACGCAGATCAGTCGACAAACAGGTTCGAAGGAAAGGGGGCACTCATGGGATTGGAAGGTTACGTGATCCGGGGCGGAGCCGAAGGACGCGAGCGACTTCGCCTGCTCTCCGAGGTCTTCGGCCCGTTCACACAGGCGCTCCTGGAGGAAGTCGGCATACCCGCCGGTTCTGCATGCCTCGACGTGGGTTGCGGCGGCGGCGACGTCACCCATCTGCTCGCTCGCGCCGCAGGAGCAACTGGACGGGCATTGGGAGTGGATCTCGACGCGGTGAAGCTCGAGCTGGCGCGTCGGGAAGCTCAGATGCTGGGCACCTCGAACGTCGAGTTTGTGATGCAGGACGTCGTCACCTGGGAGCCGAAAGAACTGTTCGACGTCGCCTACGCCCGGTTTCTGCTGACACACCTGACCGATCCCGGAGCCCTCGTCACGGCGATCCGCCGACACATTCGTCCCGGTGGGGTCTTCATCGTGGAGGACATCGACTTCCGGGGACATTTCGCCGAACCGGACTGTCCGGCCCTGCGGCGCTACGTCGAGTACTACAGCAAGTCGGTGCAGGCCCGCGGAGCAGATCCGAACATCGGCCCCCGCCTCCCCGGGCTGCTGCGCGACGGCGGTTTCCGGGAAATCGGGATGAAGCTGGTTCAGTCGGCGGCGCTCGAGGGGGGGATCAAGCGGCTGTGTTGTGTCACCCTCGAGAGCATCGCCGACGCGGTGCTCAAGGATGGTCTCACGACCGAACAGGAACTGCGGGACACGCTCGCGGAACTGGACGCTTTCGCGAACAACCGCACCACGCTGATCGCGGGCCCGCGTGTCGTCCAGGCCTGGGGCCGGGTGCCAGCGTGACATCCAGAAAAAGGTGTCAGGAACCTTTTTCTGGTTAAGGTTCCTGACACCTTTGTCCGTGCTCGGCGTGGTGCGGACGATTGCGGTGACCGGAAGGCAGGCGCGAACTGGGCTGTCGACGTAAACTCAAGCGCCGCACGCGGCAGTGCCATTCGTTCCTCACACCTTTTCTGTCCCGGTTCTTGATCACACCTTGTTCAATAGGCTGCTAAGCCATATCAAGATCGTTTCCGTTTCAGAATTGATGCATCAAGATGACCGAACCATTTCAAGACACACCTTCCACCCCTTGGCAGGGGAATTGGAAAGCACGGCTACAAGAAAAGCTCTCGCTGCTCGGCTTCCGCAATCTTGACGAATTTCTTGAGGTGAATCCGGGATCGGGGTATGTCAAGCTTGCCAAGCTATTGGGTAATGCCAACGTGGCTGCCATGCAGCTTTACGGTGAGCAAATCAGGCGGGGATGTGAAACGGACAATATTCGATCGGTTGCCATGGACTGCCTTGTGCGGTTCATAAACGAGTACATCCCCCGAGGATGGAAAAATGGACAACATTTTCAGACTCGCTCTGCGTCTGCATACGCTACGTGGTCCACTTCCATCACGATGATAGCTTGTTCCGACACGAGTATTAAACAGACACTCAAGCGTGTTTTTGACAACTTGCAATCACTCTCTATTCCGGCGGGGTGGCTGCCAAAGGATAAGGATGACGTGTTTATTATGGAGGCATTTGAAAAGGGATGGCCGATCGCTGATAAGACCTGAGAGTGAATAGCACTCATTTAACCTTAATCTTTGGTGCATAGATATACGGTGGACCCCAGAAACTGGATCAGAGGTTAAGATAGAAGAGCAGGTTCAGAAAGGGGTGTATTTCGGGGCTGGCAACGCATTTGGTGCATCACACCCTCGCGCCTGTCGGTTCCAAATCGGTTGCCGTGTTGTACGTCGCTGAGCACACCCGGTTGACCATTCCTCGATCACGGTGCAGAATGAACAAGAAAAGGTGTCAGGAACCTTTAGCGATATAAGGTTCCTGACACCTTTTCGGCGAGCAGGCGAGCTCACGGGATCGGAAAATAAAAACACCCCCCAGGACCTTTCGGTCCTGGGGGGTGTTTGTCGTCGGCTCTGGTCCGATTCGGCCGCGCCCGTTGCGGCGTGGGGCCGGGGGGATTAGCGCCGCTTGTTCTTGATGGCCCGCTGCATGGCGGTTCCCATGTCGGCGGGGCTTTCGGCCACCACCACGCCCGCCGCTTCGAGGGCGGCGACCTTGTCGGCGGCGGTCCCGGCACCGCCGGAGATGATCGCGCCGGCATGACCCATCCGCTTGCCCGGGGGGGCGGTGCGGCCGGCGATGAACGCCGCGACCGGCTTGGTCACATGCTGCTTGATGTAGGCGGCGGCTTTTTCTTCGGCGTTGCCGCCGATCTCACCCATCATGAGGATCGCCTCAGTCTGGGGATCGTCCTGGAACATCTTGAGGCAGTCGATGAAGCTGGTGCCGACGATGGGGTCACCCCCCAGGCCGACGCAGGTCGACTGACCCAGGCCGAGGTTCGAGAGCTGCCAGACCGCCTCGTAGGTGAGGGTGCCCGAGCGGCTCATCAGGCCGACGCTGCCCGGCTTGTGAATGTACCCGGGCATGATGCCGATCTTGCACTGGCCGGGGGTGATGACCCCGGGACAGTTGGGGCCGATGAGCCGCGACTTGCTGTGCTGGATGCGGCGATGGACCCGCACCATGTCGAGCACGGGGGTTCCCTCGGTGATGGCGATGATCACCGGGATGCCGGCCGCCTCGGCTTCGAGAATGGCGTCGGCCGCCCCGGGGGGCGGGACGAAGATCATGGTGGCGTTGGCGCCGGTCTTGCGCACCGCCTCTTCGACGGTGTTGAAGACGGGGAACCCGTCGATCTCGGTGCCCCCCTTGCCGGGGGTGACGCCGCCGACCATCTGGGTGCCGTATTCGCGGCACTTCTGGCTGTGAAACAGGCCGGTCTTGCCAGTAATGCCCTGGCAGATCACACGGGTGTCTTTGTTGACGAGAATGCTCATGATGAGGTGGGGGTAATCCGCAATGCGGTGCTGGATGAACGGGGAACCCTGCGGAATGGTTCGTCGCAGGGACGGGGTGCTGCGAGGACTAGGCCTTCAGCGAGGCGACCACCTTCTTGGCGGCGTCGGTGAGGTCGGTGGCCGAGATGATGGGCCGGCCGCTCTTGGCGAGCATCTCGCGGGCCAGTTCGACGTTGGTCCCTTCGAGCCGGACGACGAGGGGAACGTTAAACCCGACCTTCTCGTAGGCTCCCAGCAGCGCTTCGACAATGGTGTCGCACTTCATGATGCCGCCGAAGATGTTGACCAGCACCGCCTTCACGTTCTTGTCGGAGAGGATGATCTGGAACGCCTTGGTGACCTGGTCGACCTTGGCACCGCCGCCGACGTCGAGGAAGTTGGCGGGGAGACCGCCGTGCAGCTTGATGAGGTCCATGGTGCTCATCGCGAGGCCGGCCCCGTTGACCAGGCAGCCGATGTTCCCTTCGAGCTTCACGAAGCTGAGGCCCCAATCGCCCGCCTCGACCTCGAACGGGTTTTCTTCCGAAAGGTCACGCAGCGCTTTGAGCTTTTCGTGGCGGAAGAGGGCGTTGTCGTCGAAGCTGACCTTGCCGTCGAGGGCGAGGATGTCGCCCCCCTTGGTGACGACGAGGGGGTTCACCTCGACCATGCTGGAGTCGGAGGCGAGGAAGAACTTGCACATCTTGTT
>JBKDUK010000480.1:0-18105 GCA_046339535.1 Planctomycetaceae bacterium
GACCGGTCCCGTGATCACCCCCCCGGCCGATGGCAGCAATCCGGGCGGACTCAATCTGCATGCGAACCGCGCCATCGTCACCGCGGCGGTGTTGTATGTGTTCCGCTGCCTCATCAACGAAGACATTCCGCTCAACAGCGGTGTGCTCAATCCGGTGACCTTGATCCTGCCGGAGTGTCTGCTGAGCCCCCCGGAGCACGAAGACCCGGCCCGCTGCGCGGCCATCGTGGGGGGGAATGTCGAAACCTCACAGCGGGTGGTCGACGTGCTGCTGGGTGCGCTGCACCTCGCCGCCGCCAGCCAGGGGACCATGAACAACCTCACATTTGGCGACAACACCTTCGGGTATTACGAGACGATCTGCGGCGGATCGGGAGCCACGGTCACGTCGGATGGGGCCGACGCGGTGCACACGCACATGACCAACACCCGCCTGACCGATCCCGAGGTGATCGAGCGGCGGTACCCGGTGCGGCTGCACGAGTTCGCCATTCGCCGCGGCTCGGGAGGCCGGCCGACGGCCCCGGGCGGGCACCGCGGCGGTGATGGAGTGCTCCGCCGGATCGAGTTCCTGAAGCCACTGCGGGTGTCGATTCTCTCCGAACGCCGCGGACCCCATGCCCCCCAGGGGCTCAACGGCGCCCCCCCCGGCGCCCTCGGAATCAATTCGCTGTGCCGCGCCAGCACAGGGCAGACCGAGCCACTGGGAGGCAAGGTCCAGCTCGAAGTGGCCCCCGGTGACATCCTGACACTGCAAACCCCCGGTGGAGGGGGAGCCCTGCCGGCGCCATAAACCGCCATCCGATCGGGTACCCTCCGGGGCCGCGGGGGACTCTGGGGCCTACTCGTCCGCCGATGAATCGGCCCATTGCAGCCGCTCCATTTCGGCGTGCAGATCGTCGTTCATTTGCCGCAGACGTTCGGACAGACTGGCGACGGGGGTCTGTGGGAGCCCCGGCGGATCACGGAATTGCGCCAGTGCCCCGAGGGCGAACGCCGTTCCCCGTACCGCCCGCCGCAACTGCACCCGCGCCATGACGCGGGCTTCCCGCAGCAGTTCCCCGGCGGCGTCGTTCTCCGACCACGAATCCCCGGAATCGGGCTCTTCCGACGCGTCGGCCTCGTCGGGGTCATCCGGGGGGAGATTGATCATCGCCTGGATCAGCCCTCCCGACAGATCCGACAGCCCCTGCAGCAGCGTGTCCCGCGCGTTGTCGAGCCCCGCCGTCATTCCCAGCCTGCGCAGCTGGTCCATCAGCAGATGACCGTCGGCCGAGAGATCCGTCGCCCGGTTCACGATCTCCGGCAAGGGGCGTTTCCAGGGAAGTCCTCCGCCCGGTCCCGAAAAGAAAATCCGTCCTTCGAGCCTCGGCGTCGGCCGTTCCTCATCGTCCGGATCCTCGTCCGGTTCGAAGGGGGACGAGTCGTCATCCAACTCGACGTCGGCCGCATCGAACAAACCGGAGGCTTCCGGATCCTGGTCATCCTCTGCGGACCAATCCGGCTCACTGGCGTCGAACAGCTCGGCACCGGTGTCCGCATCGTCGCTCGACCCCGACAGCTCCTCGGGCAGAATCAGCCGCAATTCCTCGGGACGCGGCAAACCGGCCGACTCGAGGGCGCCGCGAATCGCCTGCTCGATCGACTCTCCCGCCACCAGACGTTCCTGGATCGAGCGCTGCAGGCGTTCCTGCATGCGCCGGCGGAAACGCTCGATCTGTTCCCACCGCTGCTCCGGGGTCCGTTCTTCCGGACTGCGCGGCGGATCCAGTCGCGGTCCTCCCGACGGATCAAGCAACTGGGCGGGCTGACCGATGGTCTGCCGGACCACCGCCACCAGGCGGGCCAGCCGCGAGGCCACAATTTCGGGATCTTCCGCCGCCTCACCGCTCAGTCCGCGGAACGCCGGCTGCAACTCCTGCCCCGCCAGCGCCGACCAATCCCGCGCCAACTGCAACCCATCTCCCGAGTCCCAGTAGCCGGTCTCATCCTGGACGGCCAGATCCGAGACGAACTGCCGTTTCAGCTCGCGGAACATTTCGATCAGGGCAACGTGTCCCTCCATCGAGCCCAGTCCCGTTTTTACCTGGACCCAGGGAGGGGTCGAGAAACCACGCAATCCCGCCACTTCCAGATCGTGCAGCCCCAGCAGCCACCCCTCGGGAGAGACAATCAGGCTGGTGGCTTCCTGGCCGGGAACCAGGTTGAGCACGATGCCCCGGAACATCCGCTCGGGGGCGCCGCCGGGGGTGCTCCGCCAAACCCGGCCCGTTCCCCCCAGGGCCAGCGCCAATTCCAGGATCCGATCTTCCAGATCCTCGACCTGCGACAACTGATCCAGCTTCCCACGGTAGTGGATTGTGACACCCATCCCCGCACTTTCTCAAAAGTCCAGGGACCGTTCGAATGGCCCCGGAAGGGATTTCACGGCGGCCATCTTCACTCCCTGTCCTTTCATGCTTGCCGGGGCCCCCCTGCAAGTCAAGTGGTTTGCGACTCGCCCGCTTCGGAAAGCAACTCCACCCGTTTCAGCAGCCGCTCGTCGAGAGCCCGTACCTGTCCCACCCGGCACGAGAGCCGATGCGGGCACAACCCCTGGCAGTTTTCGTCCCGATTGAACACCGGGAACTCCCCGCGCCGCATCCCCAACACAATCCGCGGGATGACCCGCTCGAGATCCTGACGGGCGGCCGCCCATTCCTCGGATCCCAGCAGATCCAGTCCCGACCGGCTCCCCCGCTTCCCCGGTGCCTGCAGCCCCGGAGTAAACCCCCCTTCCTTCAGATACCAGAACGCGGCCTGGGCGACGTCGGCCTGGGGACCGGCCAGCGCCTGCTCCAGCACCGCCAACACATACAGCGGCAACTGCAGATTCGTCCCCAGCCCCACATCCTTCCGCGACAACGACTTTTTGCTTCCGGACTTGTAATCCACCACGCAGAAGATCGGCCGCCCCCCCAACTCTCCCCGATCAATCCGGTCGATCCGCCCCCCCAGCCGGACCTGCATTTCTCCCGTCCCCACACAGACCGCCTTCCCCGCCCCCTGTGCAGACGCGGCGTCAGTCCCGCCGGGAGCCTCGCCAAACGACTGTTCAAACAGCACCGGCTGGGGAATCACACCAAACGTCGCCCGGCACCGCTCGATGTACTTGTCCCATTGACGCCCATACTCCTCCCCCCACTCGGTCAACAGGGCAATCTCCACCTCGGCCAACGCCTCGCGCAGGCGATCGGCGGGGGGATGTTCGTTGATCCGGCGCCGGATGATCCCGGCGAAGCGGCGGGCCAAATCCTCTCCCTTGGGAGGGATGGCGGGAGGTTCCCCCTGCACCAGATCCTCATGATGCAATTCCGCGAACGCGCTGTGGATGAGTGACCCGCGCTCGCCATGATCGGTGGCGAACTCGATCTGGTCCATCGGTTCCACCCGCAAGACACGCTCAACAAAAAAACGGAAGGGGCATTGCCCATACTGTTCAAGGTGCGTGGCGCTGAACTGCCGGGTCTTCGGAAACAGCCGTGCGAGCCAGCGCAGGTTGTCTGGGCACTGCAACTGTCCATCGGCCGGAGTGAAGCCCGCCGTATGAAACCGCAGGGCATTCTGGTCGCAGGCGCGCAGGGTGTGTGCGACCGACCGCGAGATGGAAGGATGCTCGGCCGCGCGGGCCAGCAATTGCGGCCGCTTCTCCAGCGCGTCATGCAGGGCCCGCACCCGGAGATCGGCAGCCGAAAGAATCCGCCCCGCCTGGGGGATAGGATCGAGTTCCACCTCCAACTGGTCCAATGCGGGCTGGCGTTCGAACAGGTCCCGGACCGCGGTCACGTAGGGACTGCAGGTCAGCGGGGCTCCCTCGGGAGAGATCGCGGGATACAGCAGTGTCAGCCCGCGGGTGGCCCGGGTACAGACCCGGTAGAACAGCAGCATCTCTTCCTGGGTGCGCAGTGCCTGATGCCCCAGTTGCAGCCCGCTGTCGTTCAACTGCCTTCGCTCAAGTTCGCCGTAGAGACAGTCGTCCGCCCGCCGCCGCGGGAAGCTCTGTTCGTCCAGCCCGGCGAAAAACAGCCAGGGAATGTCGAGATTCCGTACCTCGGCCGCCGACAAGACCCGGATGCCCCCCTGCAGCAGACTGGGGCGCGGCTGCTCCTGCCGTCGCAGCAGGTCGGTCAGTTCCCGCAAGAACCCCGCCAGGTCGAGTTGTCGGGGGGGGTCACCCGGCAACGCATCCACCTTGGCCGCCGCGAAGAGACTGTGGATCATCCGCCCCCAGTGCTCGGCATCGTCCGAGTCGGCCCCTCCCCACCGCAGCAGGTGCAGTTTGTCGGGCTCGGACAGCTTGCGCAGTTGAATTGCCCACTCCCGCAGGGTGTGCCTCCCGCGCAACGGCTGTAACCAGCCATCGAGGGTCCGCAACAAATCCAGCGCCACGGCCGACTGCCGCTGCCCTCCCCCCTCGTCTCCCCGGGCCGCTTCCCGCGCCAACAAATCCAGGATGCGCTGCCGGTCTTCCCCCACCTGCAAGCGGCGCAATGCCGCCAGGGTCGCCGAGACCCGCCGTTCCCCGGACGCGTCCGCGGTGAAGGGCAAAAACGGCGACCGCAGCACATCCTGCAGTTGGTCGTAAGGCCAATCCGCCTGTTCGAGCGTCAAAACCTTCCACAGCGCTCGCAGCACCGGGGCCTCCTGCAGCGACGGCACCCAGGCCAGGTCGAGCGGCAACCCCGCTGCGGGGAAGATCTGCCCCACCAGGTCGGCGTAGTCGGCCACATCCCGGAAGACCACCACGATGTCTCCCGGATCCTCCCCCGCCAGCAGCAACTGCTTGATCTTCGCCGCCAGCCACTGCACTTCGCCCCGCTGACCCGGCACGGCGACGATCTCAAGCCCCCGGGCGTCGGCCTCCCGGGAGGTCTCCCGCACGTTGCCGAACCGATCCTGCGCGATCTTGCGCAGGCCCTTCGGACGTGGCTCTTCCACCAATCCCCGTCCCCCAGCCTGCCAGTCGATGACGCGGGCGTGCCGGGCCAACTGCTCGGGGACCCGCCGGCTTTTGGCGAACAGGTCGGCCCGGCGCTCGGCTGCTTCGCCCGGCAGAGACAACAGCAGCCGGCCCGCCCGGCTCGCCAGTTGCCCCAGGATTTCGTACTGGATCTGGTTGAAGTCGTCGAACCCATCGACCACCACCAGCTCCAGACAGGGAAACGCCTCCCACGCCTTGTCGCGCAGACTTTCCCGGGCCCACCAGAACCGTCCCTCCGAGTCGAACCACCGCTGCTGCTGCAGAACCGATTGATACTCCGAGTAGATGCGGGTCAACTCCCGGTCACGCGGCGAGGCTCCCCGACCGGCGCAGGCCCGGGCAAGATCTTCCGGCCAGGTCTCGGCCCGTTTCAGCTCGGCAATGAACGCCTGGACCAGATCGAGAAACCCCGAGGAGTCGGCGATCGGGGCGAAGTGCCGCAGTTCTCCCGAATCGCGCAGCCGCCGCACCAGATTGCGCAGCAGCGTCCGCTGTTGTCCGGGAGACAGCGGGGTCACCGGATGGGCGGTCCGTTCCAGGATCTGTTCTGCGAAGTCTTCAAAGGTCAAGACCTGCGGCTCGACCAGTACCCCTCCCACCAGAGCGGTCAGCCGCTGCGAGATCTCGAAGGTCTCCCGCAGGTTGGGAGCCAGCCAGAGGGTGGTTCCCAGCCGCAGGTGCTGCCGGGCTTCGCGCAAGGCCTGCGCATACAGCTCGAGGAAGGCGGCGGTCTTTCCCGCGGCCGCGGGAGCGCAGACCAGTTCGATGGTACCCGACATGCTTCAGGCCAGCAGTTCGTCGATGACCTCGCCCCCCACGTCGGTCAACCGCTTGAACCGGCCCCCGTGGTAGAACGTCAGTTTTTCGTGATCGAGCCCCGCCAGATGCAGCAGGGTGGCGTGCACATCCCGCAAATGGCAGGGACGCTCGGCCGCCTTCTCTCCCAGTTCGTCGGTGGCTCCCAGACAGAATCCCCCCCGCGTCCCCCCGCCTGCAAACCACATGGTTCCCGCCCGGGGGTTGTGATCGCGCCCGGGGGTCTTCTTGTTGTGGTTCGCCTCGTTGGTGTCGGGGGTCCGCCCAAATTCCCCTCCCCAGACCACCAGCGTGTCGTTCAGCAGGCCCCGCTGCTTCAGGTCACGCAGCAGCGCAGCCAGAGGCTGGTCGACCCGGGCGGCCGCCTTGCGATGCCCTCCCGCCACATCATCGTGCGAATCCCAGCCTCCCGCCCAGATCTGCACAAACCGCACTCCCCGCTCCACCAGCCGGCGGGCCAGCAGGCAGCGGGAACCAAACGCCCGGGTCTCTTTCTGATCGAGACCATAGGCGGCCTGAATGTGCTGTGGTTCCCCCGCCAGATCGATCGTCTCGGGAATCTCGGTCTGCATGCGGAACGCAAGTTCGTACGATGCCATCCGGGCATCGAGATCGGGATGCTGCGGACGCTGCTCGCGGTGCCGGCGTTGCAGTCTGCGGACCAGTTCCAACTGCCGTGTCTGCTCGTCGCGCGATTCGGGAGACCGCAGATCAAGCACCGGCCGCTCACCGCTGCGGAACTGCAGCCCCTGGTACTCGGCGGGAAGATAGCCGTTGCTCCAGCTGCTGTTCCCGCCAAACGGCTTGCCATCCCGCAGCACCACATACGCGGGCAGGTTCTGGTTCTCACTCCCCAGACCATACAGCAGCCACGAACCAATCGACGGATTCCCCTGAACCGGAAACCCCGTGTTGTAATGGAACAGGGCGGCGGGGTGATTGTCGCTGTCGGCATAGGCTGAACGCAAAAAGGCGATGTCGTCGACGCAGCCCCCGACATGCGAGAACAGGTCCGACACGTCCATTCCGCACTCGCCCCGTTTCTCGAACCGGAACGGGCTCTTCACAAAATAGCGATTCCCCTTCACCTGGTTCGTCTTCACGTCTCCCCGCGCGAACAGCTGCCCATCCAGCTCGGCCAGCTTCGGCTTGGGGTCGAACGTGTCCATCTGGCTGGGCCCCCCCTCCATGATCACGTAGATGATCGCGCGGGCCCTGGGGGTGAAGTGCGAGATCTTCGGACGCAGGGCCGACTGCCCAACCGTCGCCTCGGCTCCCTGAGCCCGGTTCTGGGCCTGATCCTGGGCGAGCAGCCAACTGAGGGCTACGCCCCCCAGCCCCAACCCGGAGTTCAGCAGAAAGTCACGTCGTTCGGCGAGGGTAGACATCGGCATGGCGGGTCGCAGTGGGGCGGACGCGGCGGGAAATTCGGGAAGGGATGTCGGCGGGCAGACTCCTCCGTCGGGGAGAGAGTCCGGGCAGGGAAACTCAGTCGAGGTAGAGGAACTCGCTGCTGTTGAGCAGCACCAGGCACAATCGCCCCAGCGAGTCGAGCGGCTCACCTCCCGGGGCCGATTTCGGAGCGGCGTTCTCGGGTTCCGGGGTTGCCCCCGCCGTCGCGACCGATGTCTCCGCGGGCGGGGCCGCCGTCAGCGACGGCGCGGGCTGGGTCAGGAACTGCAGACACAACGGCCGCTCGATGTCATCGGGGGGACGGTTCAAGACCCGTTCGTACAGCCGCTCGACCTGCGCGGCCTGATCGGGGCCGCACTCGCTCCGCAGCCGGTCGGCCAGGGCCCGGGCGGCGTTGTGCGCCAGGTCTCCATTCAGCAGCAACAGCACCTGCGGCGCGGTGATCGACGGGCGGCGACGCTCGCACGGCTGGTTGGCATCGGCCACATCGAAGACCTCCATCGCCGGATGCACCAGGTTCCGCCGCTGGAACATGTACAGGCTGCGCCGCCGGCGTTCTTCTTCACTCGACACCGGCCAGTCGAAGAATTCGTACTTCAGTTCGACTCCCGCCGGCAGTTGCTCGAAAAACCCCGGCCCCCCCGCCTCGCGATTCAACCGGTCCGAGACCAGCAACAGGGCATCGCGCACCCCCTCGGCATCCAGCCGCCGGAACGCCCCCCGCCACAGCAGCTGATTGGCGGGATCGAGCTGGGCCGCTTGCTCGGCCTGCGGATGGCTCGTCCCCACGCGGTACACGCGCGACAACACCACCTGCCGCACCAGATGCTTGGCCGACCAGCCATGATCGATGAAGTCGCGGGTCACGAAGTCCAGCAGACGCTCATTCGAAACCCCCGACCCCGCGACGCCAAAATCATTGGCGGTCGCCACCAGCCCCTGCCCCAGCAGGTGCTGCCAGATTCGGTTGACGAAGACCCGTGCGGTGAGCGGGTTGTGCGGACTGGCAATCCACTCGGCCAGCCGCAGCCGTTGGCGCTCGGCGGGAAACCGTTCCGCGTCCGTCCGCTCGAACAGGGGCGAATCCCAGGGGGAAACCGACGACAGAAATCCTGTCGGCACTTCCGCCGCGGGATCAAACGGATCTCCATTCCGCAGAATGCGCGTGGGGGTCACCTTGTCGGCAGGCAGCCGGGTCAGTGAGACCGCCTGCGGCTGGAATCGGAGTCCGACGTTTTGCTCAACCCGCTTCTTGGCCGCCTCGAGTTGCTTCACCTCATCCGGGGTGATCACCTCGTTTTTCTTGACGATTTCCTCCAGGATCCGCTCGGGGGTGATCTCGGCCGCAGGAACCCCCAGGGGACCAGCCAGCTTCTCTTTGACCTTCGCCAGCAGTTCGTCGAACGCCAACTTGGCTGCCGCCCGTTCGGCTTCCGCCGCCCCCCGGCCCCGCTCCACCGGACCGGTCAGCTCCTGCGGCAGCAGATCGCACGGCCGATCTCCCCGGTCTTCGCCTCCCACGAACGCCTGCAGCCGGTAGAAGTCGGCGGTCGGAATCGGATCGAACTTATGGTCATGGCAGCGGGCGCAGCCCAGCGTCAGCCCCAGAAAGACGCTCCCCACCGCCGACGTCATCTCATTCAAAAAATCCTGCCGGCGGTGCTCGGGGGTCATGTTGTCCGCCTCCCACGGCCCCAGCCGGTAGAAGCCGGTCGCCACCATTCCTTCAGGGGCCCCTTCGAGCAGGTCCCCCGCCAGTTGTTCCTTCACGAACTGGTCGAACGGCGTGTCGTTCTGGAACGAACGCACCACGTAGTCGCGGTACCGCCACAGTGTGTGCCGTTCGCCGTCGATGGCGAATCCGTCGGTGTCGGCATAGCGGGCCACATCCAGCCACAGTCGTCCCAGCCGTTCACCCCAGTGGGGCGACGCGAGGAACTGCTCGACCACCGCCAGCCGGGCCTCGGCATCGGACCGGGGATCGGCCAGAAATGCCTGCATCTCCTCGACCGACGGAGGCAATCCGCGCAGGTCGTTCGACAGCCGCCGCAGAAAGGTTCGCCGATCGACTTCGGCCGCCTGGCTCAGCCCCGCCGTCCGCAGCCGGTCGAGAACGAACAAGTCGATCGCCGTATCAGCAGGCGTCTCGTCGGAGGCCGACGGAAGATCGATCCGCGCGGGAATGGGGGTGAAGGGAAAACCACGCTCGGCGGCAGACAACCCCCGCGTCGTGGCGAACGACAGCACGCCCACCGTCATCCACAGCCAGAACTTCCCACCGCGCCGCACCATTGTGCTCTCTCCGTTCCCCGGTTGCTGGTCTGAACAGACTACCAGACAACAGCCGAACAAGGCAAACTTCCGTCGGCGTGAGCGGCTCGGCGGAAGCAGGCGGACGGACCAAGCGAACTCAGCCCCGCAGGTTCCGGATGCGCTCGGTCGGCCGGACCAGCAGCCAGGCCAGTGCGGAAGCCATATTGACCCCCGCGAAGAGCCACAACACCAACTCCCAACGGCCATCCCCCCGGGCTGCGATCTCGTCAAACAGTGCCCCCACCTGCCGGGGACAATGAAACGCTCCCAGCGAACCCACCATGTTCATCACCGCCATCAGCACGGGGGTGTACCGCCCCCCCAGGTCCATGGCGGTGGCCCAGGTGGCGGGATTCGCGAGAGCCGAGAGCACCGCCCCGGCCGAAACCACCAGCACCAGCGTCACTGGATCGCGCACCGGCAGCACCGCCACGAACGCCAATCCCGACAGCAGCATCCCCACAATGGCCGCCCCACTGCGGCTCAGGTACTGCCGACCTGTTTTCTGGAAAATCCAGTCGACCACCACCCCCGCCGCCAGGCTCCCCAGCAGAATCGCCGTCGTGGGCAGCGTCGCCAGTTGCCCCGCCCGCTCCACCGACACGCCATACCCCTTCTCCAGCAGCGGGGCGAACCAGGTGCTGAAGAGCTCATAGGCGTACGCCCGACAATACGCCTGGACGCAGAACGCCCAGAACGACAGCGAGCCCAGCAACGCCCCCGCCAGCGGCCAGCCCAGCAGCGCCAGGGCCGGGGGTTCGCCACTCTCGGCACTCGACCGTCCCGCTGCGATGCATTGCCGCTCGGCCTCGTTCACTTGCCGATGCTCGCCCGGCGCATCGCGGAACCACCACCAGAACAACCCGCTCCAGCCCAGTCCGGCCACCGCGTAGCATTGCAGCGTCACCCGCCAGCCCAACGGCTCGAGCAGCACTGCCGTCAGCCCCGAGGCGGCGATCGAGCCCAACTGCATCGCCGCCGCCACGATCGCGCTGGTCACTCCCCGCCGGTTCACCGGAAACCAGTCGGCCACCACCTTGGCGATGCACGGCACCAGCCCCGCCTGCGCCACCCCCAGGGCCAGCCGGGCGGTGCTCAACTGGTCGGCCGTCTGGCACAGACTGGCCCAGACCGTGCACGCCGACCACACCGCCGCAAGGAGTGCGAGCGTGCTCCGCACTCCCCACCGGCTCGCCGCCAGTCCCCCGGGGATCTGACACAGCAGGTAGCCCAGATTGAACGCCCCCAGCACCTCCCCCATCGCGGTATCCGAGATCACCATCTCCCGCGCGATGGTGGTGTTGGCTGCCCCCAACGACCGGGTCATGTAGGCGCTGGTCGCCGCCAGGGCCACCAGCGCCAGCACGCCAAACCGGACCCGCGAAGGGGACTGGTGCGGGTCAGCCGACATCGCCTGGCACCTCGAGAAACCGGCGCAGCACATTCGAGGTGATCCGCGACACCGCTCCGTCAATCGGGCAGGCCAGGGTCCAGTTCAGCGAACCGGCCGAGAAGACCGCCCCGCCCGAAGGAGTGGTGTAAAAGACACAGTCGGCCCCGCTCCCGTTGGGATTCTGCCCTTTCGCGAGGTGCTGTGTCTGCGGCGGCGAATGGGACGACAGCTTGTCGAGTTCCAGCCCCGACGCCCCGCCGGGCGTGCGCCCATTCAGACTGCGCCGGCCGAACAGATCGCCAGTCTTCAGCCCCGTCCCCGCGAAGGCCCAGTGATCTCCCGCGAGCACCTGATAGGGCGCTCCACTCCGGTAGCCATCATGCGAATACGCCACCCCCAGCAGGCACGCCTCCGACTCCCCCCGCAGGTCGTGCCGCTCTTCCTGCCGGCACTGGATCGTGATCGGGTCGACGAACTCGAATTCGCACAAGAACCCGCACCCGGCCAGGTACATCAGCCGCCCTCCCCGCTGCCACACCCAATCCTTCAGGGCGAAGTACATCTCACGCGTGACATACTCGTTGTGGGTGTTCAGCAGCACCACCTCGTAGTCATCGAGGGGGATCCGGCCGAAATGCAGTTCGGTCTCGGAATACAGGTCGAACTCAAATCCCTCCCGTTCCAGCCAACCCAGCAGACGCCATTCGCCCGGGGCATAACAGCATTCGAGCCGGCCGTGGATCACGTCGGTAATGCGGGTCCCCTCCGGCACGCAGTTGGCCGGTTCGGGACGGTCGAAACTCAACGGGGCCCCGCGCAATTTAAAGGGCCACGTCCCGGGGGCGGTGTACCGCTCGAGATCGGTCCGGGCATGCACGGTGGGCCGCGGCAGCAGCGAGCGCTGATTCACGTAGTTGCTGCGCCCGCCAAAACTGTTGTAGGCGTTCCAGGTCACGTTCGACGTCAGAACGCAGATGCGGGCCGTGGGACGGGGGGGCTGCACGATCCAGGGGAACGAGAAAAACTCCCCTGCGGCATTCTTCACATGAAAGTAATACAGCCCTGTCCGTGCGGGGGCCGCCTGCTTCTGCTGATGCCACGCCGAGCCATACCCCACCGTATTCCATCGCACCCCCGTCTGGGTGAAGTCTCCGTCCGGCAGCAGCTGACGGGTTGGGCGGGGGCCATGGTCGTCGAACCACCCCAGATCCTCCACCTGGGTCTGGTTCCAGCCATAGTGCCAGAGCGAGAGGCGATAGGCACAGGACGAATGGATGCGGAACTCACCCATTTCGCCCGCCGTGATCCATTTGGGCCAGGCGTACCCCAGCAGCCGGTCCGACAGCAGCCGCACCTGCACCGGCTCGTCCCCCTCTCCCGCCACACGCAGGAGCACCCGTTTGCCTCCGTAGCCGGGACAGGCGAAGGTCAGCTCATACTCCCCCGGCGCAAGATCGGCATGGAACGAACCGTCGGCCAGGGAGAGGGCGCCCCGATGCACTCCGGGCCCCACGATGGCAATGGCGACCCCCGCCAGGGCGGTGTAGGTCTCGTCGCTGACATACCCCAGCAGCACGATGGCAGTCTCCCCGTTCCGGGTGATGGCGTGGCCGTGACAACAGGGGAATGCCGTGTCGAATGCCGTCTGGCTGATCCCCCGCATCGGGAATCGTGGCAATTCGTGGCTGGCCCGTCCAGCACAGTTTTGGCCAGCCGGGGCTGACACCAAACAAAAGACCGGCCGCAGCGGCATTTCGTGCACGCTGCGGCCGGTCGGTCGGAACAACGGCATCGTGCCTGTTGTGCCCCCCCCGTCGAGTCAGAATCCCTCACCGGAATCGTCGCTTCACACGACGTTCCGGGACTCAACCCGCAGGTTCAGATCGCCCCCGCTCCGGTTTCGCCGGTCCGGATCCGGATCACTTCAGCGATCGGGGTGACGAAAATCTTGCCGTCACCCACCGACCCCGTTCGGGCGGCCCCTGTGATGGTCTGCAAGACGGTCTCAACCTGCTCGTCGGGAACCACGATCTCGATTTTCACCTTGGGCATGAAATCGACCGTGTACTCAGCACCGCGGTACGTTTCTTTGTGCCCCTTCTGTCGGCCAAAACCACGCACTTCGGTGACCGTCATCCCCAGAATGTTCTTGGAGGTGAGAGCATTTTTGACCTCCTCGAGCTTGTAGTGGCGGATGATCGCTTCGATCTTCTTCATGGGGAGAGCTGCACGGCGGAGATGAGGGCAGAAACCACAACCAAACGGAATGCCGAATTGCACCGCACCACGCGCTCTTCGGACCGCCACTACGCAGAAGCAACCTGCGTGCCCGAACGCCAAAATCGCAGGCAGGTTCCCAATCCCGCTCAGAATGAGCCGGTTTTTTCCCGAATTGCCGACTCCCGCCGTTCGACGTCCCTGCCTCACCGGGGGCCCACCAGACGCCACCAGATGTTGAGCAGACATGCAGGGGTGCTGACAAAGTGGGCAGCCCTCCTGCCGACCGCAGGTCATCGGAGGCGTTGCTTTCCTGGGAATCGACGTGTTCGGGCGTGGCACCGCAAGGCGGTGCACAAGGGATTCTCTTGGTCTGCCCGGGTTGAAATCCACGGGTGGACTTCAACTGCTGTCCATCCTTCCCAGTGAGATTCTCGTGCGGTTGGTTCGATTTTTGCCCTGTCAGCACAAACGGAGGGTTGCGCTCACTCCCACCCACACCGTCTCCGACGGTGGCACGGCCCATTTCCGCTGGCAGCCCGCCATGAAGCATGTCACCTTGATTGTCGACTCCGCCACCCCGCCTGGGCCGACGGACCGCTTCGCGTCCATCATTCCCTCGCACCGCGCCCCCCAAAATGTTGAGGCAAATGCCTGTCTGAGCATCGAAGTCCGCCTGTCGTCTGCCCGCGCGCAGTTGCTGGTGGACCTCTTGTTGGAACTCGAGCGGGAAGAGCAGCATGGCTCGGGAATTGAAGAACTGATTGCCACCCTGCTCCGGAATCAACTGAAGGATTCCGATCATCTCACCGGAGAGTTGTTCGACAAAGTCATTTCGAACGTCGAGAAAGTGGTCATCCAGCACGCCTACGAAAACTGCAACCGGGTCCAGACCCGCACCGCCGAGCATCTGGGCATCGACCGCAACACCCTGCACAAAAAACTGCGCCGGTACGACCTGATGAAATGAGAGGCCCGCCCGTGGTGACAGACCTCCAGGTCTGTCGGGCCCAAACCCCCGGGCGCACCCAATGCCCCTGTGTCCGATCCCAACCCCAGCGGCGCAGCCGCGCAAGCCCCCTCTCCCGCGAAACGACGTTCGGTCAACAGATCCAGGGTGACTGCGGGAGAGGGAGGGGGTGAGGTCGAAACGGCCGCGTCGTCCGTCCGTGGCATCGAATGCGCATGCGTCTGTCCCCAGTCCGTGGCGACAGACCTCCAGGTTTGTCGGGCAAAATCCCAGCCCCAGCGGCGAAGCCGCGCAAGCCCCCTCTCCCGCAAAACGGCATCCGGTCAACAGTTCCAGGTTGACTGCGGGAGAGGGTTGGGGTGAGGGCCAAACGGCCGCAGTTGGCTGGCGGCGTCGCGAGTCTGGCCCCCCGTCCGTGGTGACAAACCTACCTGGTTTGTGAGCCCTGAAGACCATCTTCGGAAAATCGCCCGTTCGCTCCATGTCGCAATCACCGATACAGACTGGTCCGCCGCGATTTTTCGGCACTGAAGTCGTGGTTTTGTCGCCGCGAATGAAATCCCCCACCGCTCGCGGCGTCCCCGTTCCGTCCCCAAACCCGCAACAACGCCGGAACGGAACAGATTTCATGCGTTCTATCCCAACTTCTTCAAAGTTGCGGCAACATGCACCGACAACTCGCGCACCGCGTCAAAAAAGGGCTGATGCTTCTCAAAGTTCACATTCGGAACTGGAGTTGCAAATTGGGTTCCCAATTCCCGATTGTTTGAAGACGGTTCGAAAAAGTTGTAGACCCCCAAACCTTGAAATTCCCTTGGTCGCCCCTCGAGTCCAAGACGCCCGAGATCCACGAGTACAACACGGCCCTCATCGACAGCCGTGCGATTCTTTTCGAGAAACACCTTTCGTTCCTGACCACACCAAGCCGATTGCGAATAACCCGGCGACAAGAAGACCAAGAGCATCCGGGATTCCCGCACGCGTTTCTCAATCTGCGCTGCCAACGGGAAGTGCTTTTCAACGCGTTCCTTGTCGAACCAGACCCGGTTGGGATCACGCGTACCCAATTGCTCATTCAGATTCGTCTTCAGCGTCTCGCAGAAGGAATCCACCCATCCACTTCCGTTATCGACGGTCGCGAAACTGACAAAGACGGAATAGACAAAAGCTGGATTCTCTGATCCCGGCTTTCGCATCGCCGCTGGCGGCAAAAACGCGTAAGGCGGCTGCCTCATTTGGACATTCGCGACCCCCACCTCCAGTCGCTTGTTCAGTATTTCCACCAACGCGTCCCGCACCTCTTGGGCCTTGGGACCTGCGACCTGGATTCCTGCCAACACTCCCCCCAGCATCGACTCCGCATCCTGCGTCTCCCACAACACTCGCAACACCCATTCCGTTGCCAGGGCCTCAGCGTCATTCTTCAACCATTGAGAGTTTCGCCCCTCCGCTGAACAGACCGGCTCGAAACGATCGTCGTGTAAATCCTTCCCGGTCCCTTGGGCCTGCATGCCATCCTGAAAGAAAACCGCGTTTTCACCAAACATCCGCCCCAGCCGTCCCAGAATCGGCCGCACGTCGAACTCACACAGCCGCGATCTTGGGAAACTGATTTCCCAGCCGCCCACTGGACCGGCCGTCTGCAGCGATTCCACTTCGGCATCACATTTCCCCGCCATCTCGCTCCAGGGGGGCAGCAGCGACCGCTCGGTCGCCAGATATTCACGTGCTCCCGCTCGTGTCGACAACGGCACCAGAATGCCGCACTGCTCCATGAAGTCCAGTAGAGGGCGCGCTCCCGTTTCATCGATTCCCCTGACCGTCGAATGCGACCGCAGCATCTCGATCGGAACTCTTCCCTGGTTTTTCTTGATTTTCTGATACAGCGATCCACTGCTCGCACTCCGGCTCAGCAGCGAGTAGACGTTTTCCAGAATCCAGTTGATATCCACCACAATGTGCCGTTGTGTGGCCTGCGTGGAGTCTCGCTCCCCACGATCGGCCAGCTTCAACGAGCCACGCAGGGTCAACACTTTGCCGCACGCGTCCAGATACGACGTGATGCTCTCCACATCCTCACGCTCCAATGGCTTGTCCGCGTGGGGCTGCAGCTCTGCGATGATCTGCTGCTGCCAGACGTCGACGGTTCGCAGACAGCGCTCCGGCGCCTCATCTCCGGTCTCTCGCCGGTTCCGGTGGATACTGTCGAGTTCGCTTTCCACATACTCCACCGCCTTCTCATACACTTTCGGCTGCAGCAGCGACTGCTCACTGGCAACCTCTCCCGCTCGCTCCCGCAAACACTCGACAAACCGCTGATATTCGGAATTCTGGGCCGCCGCCGGATCGCAACTGTTGAAGTAAAAGCACTGATTGCGGTCGATCTTGCTCAGCAGTTGATCTCCCTCCAGCTCCTGCTCGAGGAGTGGCCGACCTTCCGAGGCCGACGTCTGCGGGCAGACAATCACCACATCCCGAAACATCTGCCGGTCCCCCTCGACCTTCAGCCTGAGATCTTTGAGCGTGGTGAGATACTCGACCCAGTACCGGACCGGGTGCTGGCGGTTCTGATCCAGCCATTCGCTTTTCAAGCAGTCCCAATCGCCTCCTTTTTTCTGTTCCTCGGCGTCATAGTCCTCCTCCAACTCCTGGAGAGTCAACTTCGGACGCCAGACAAGCACATAAACGGTGCCCACCCCCGCGAACGCGCGGTGCGTCTGGTGATAAATCTCCTGGCCGCCGAAATCCCACAACTGCAAGTCGGCCTGCAACCGATCCGGCGAGCTTTTGCTCCACTTCCTGGCCCAGTCAGGGTGGTGATGGCTCATCGCCGCGAGGCCGTCTCGTCGCGCGGGGGGAACGACCACATGCGACATCCAGCGCCCCAGCTCCACCCCGTGCGTCGACGCGATCTGTTCCACTCTGGGCAGCCCCGAGAGGTCGGCATCCGCCCGGCTGAAGTGCCGGCGCAGGGTGTTGGCCAACGTCGTCTTGCCCACCCGGCCATTCCCCAAAAACAAAATCTTCGCATGGGCCCCGAGCGACAGATCCCCGCCAAACTTCTTCCGCGTCTTGAACCGCCCGGCGACATTCGGCTGCTCTTTGGTCCCCAGGTCGTACTCCGGCACCTGCTGGGCCTGCTGGGTTTTGGTGCCCGTCGGTCCGAATGACAGCGACTTCGGTCCCCACACCGCGAAATACTGCAGGTTGTCGGGCAGATTGGCGATTTGTACCAGGTTCGTGCAGTTCGACAGATCGAGGTGTCGCAGTTTCTCAAACCGGCTGAGGTCTCCCACCTGTTTCAAACTGGTGTTCCCTTTGAGGACCAGCTTGATCAGCGACTGGCTGACGGGGTTTGGGCGGGGATCTTCCACCAGTGATTGGACGAGCGAATCGGTGAGGCGGGGATGGTTGGTCACCCGCAGTTCGACCAGTTGATTCGAATCATCTTCGAGCAGACGCTTGATAAACGACCCGATCTCCAAGTCCGACAGTCCACCGACATCCTCCAAAAACAGCTGCTTCAGTGCAGGCACATCGGTCGTCGACTTGGGGGTCAGCTTTTTCAGCCTGCCACACCCGCTCACATCCAGCACTTCCAGCGACGCGGGCAACATCGGCAGCGCGGTCAGATCAGGGCAGTTGCGCACTTCGAGTGTGTGCAGTCCCGCGGGCAACTCGGGAAGCTGGGTGACACCGGTCAGATTCCACAGGTGCACCGCCTTGAGGCCGGGAAACAGTGTCTTCCAGTCCCGCAGTAGGTCGGCGTCGACCGGCTGCGTCTTGTATCCCTCTTGGTAACCTGGCGATTGCTCCCACGCGCCAATCACCAACCGCTCGATCTGTCGGTTTGCCTTGGCTGGCCAATCCGGCGGGCGTTTTCCGTCCGGACAGTGAATCGCCAGTTTCTCAGCCTTCTCAGACGCACCCATGCTTCCGCCATCCGAACAAAACGAGGTGAAC
>JBKDUK010000481.1:0-4303 GCA_046339535.1 Planctomycetaceae bacterium
AAGCCCCCCGGCGTCCGGGCGGGACGCGACCGGTGCGACTGGGTGCCGACTCGCAAGACGGAACCGGTGTGCCTTCGGGTCCAGAATGGCGTCGAAGAACTCATTCACCGGCAGCGTGCGGACTTCGGCGGCTTGCCACGCCGCCTCGAGCGGCCCCGACGTGTCGATCGTCCGCAGCCGGGCGAACTGGGGACCACCGGCCGCCTCGGTCGAGCCCGCCAGACAGCGGCGCAGGCGAAAGACGGCGTGGTGTCCCTGCACTCCCGGGAACAGGTCACGGTTCCCCAGGTGGATCCATTCGAGGGGCTGGGTCTCGGTCCGCAGGCGTTCGAGCAGCGGGGCGGCACTGTCGGACCGCGTCCAATAGACCGACATCACAAACGCCAGGCAGCCGCCTGGCTTCAGCAGATCGAGCGCGCGATGCAGAAAGTAGTGGGCGAGATCCATGCGGGGCTGCTGCCACCGCCGGCCCAGAGTGGTGCGCGCCAGCGATGCGAACAGCGCTTGGTGCCCCCGCTCACGCAGATAGGGAGGATTGCCAAGGATCAGGTCAAACCCTCCTCCCGCCGCCTCGGCAGGAAACGTGGCCGGCCAGTCGATGGGGGGGACCTCGTGCGAGAGCGCCGCATGGTGGTTGGCCGAGTCGGTTCGCGCCTCCGCTTCACCAAACCCCGGTCCCGTCAGGGCATCACCCCAATACACCCGGGGAATGAGCGAGTTTCCGGGGCTGGTGACCAATTCGGGAGGCCAGCACGTGTGGCATCGCGCGACCAGCGATGGATCGCACTCAATGCCCAACAGACGCGGGAGGGGTTGACCGGGGACCGGAACCGCCCCCTGATCCGGATGGGCGGAGCCAGTGGGACACTGCGCTCGTCGACCCCATTCTTCGGCCGCCGCCCGCAACAAGGCTCCGTCGCCAGAGGCGGGATCGAGCAGTGAAGGGGCAATTGAGAGCTTGGGACAATTGGCGGAGTCGACCCGGGTCCCAGACTGCCCAGCCTGCCAATCCTCCCCGAGTCCGCGGGCCATCCAGCGCGCGAGATCGGGAGGGGTGAAGAACTGCCCCAAGGCCCGCTTTCGCCGGGCGATTTCATGCCGATTCATGTCGGGGTGGGGACTTCGAGGAACCAACTGATTTTGACAGAAATCGGCATTCCAGATACTTTCCCGCTCCCGGTAGCCGTCGGGGGAGGCCAGAGGACCTGGACCCCCGGATGGGGGGAGCCGCGCCGCAATCCCCCCCTCGGCGGCAGACAATTGGCCCCCTCCCGAACGGCGGGCGGCCCCGTGTTGGGAAGGAATCCAGCGTGAGTCTCAAACCCCGTTTGATCGTGGTGGATCACTCCACCGAAACAGCCGATGTGTTGCAGGCGGTGTTCGCTCCGCGCGGAGTGCAGGTCGAGCGTCGCCGCGCTCCCGCGCGGCGCTCCGGAGCGCCGCGGGATGCCGAAGTGTTCGTGCTCGACGAGGACTTCCCGGCGACTTCATCCAGCGTGACTCCCCCCGCCCCCGAGATGCGGACCCGGGTGGTGTTGGGTTCGCCAGCCGCACCGCCAGCGGTGGGTGCCGCCGGGGCCGACAGTGCGAATTATCTCCCCAAGCCGTTCCAGTACGCGGAACTGATCCGCGCTGTGGAAACGCTGCTGGCCGAGCGCGAAGCCCAGTCTCAGCCGACGCCCGAACGCCGGGCTGCCTGAGCAGACACAGGGCCCCCCCCAGGCAGCCGGGCAGTGGCGGCAACCACGGGGCGTCAGCGCGGCGGTTGTCCGTCGCGCGGGCCCCGCAATTCCGATCGCAGTTCGCGCAGTTCCCGCCGCAGTTCTTCGAGCTGCTGCCGCAGGTTGGCTTCCTCCCCTCCGTTCGGCTGGCCTTCGCGCCGCCGCGCATTGCGCTCCGCATGCTCGCGCATCAACTGCTCGGCCCGTTGCCGGACTTCGTGAGCCAGATCCGGGAAACCGGCCGCTTCGAGATGACGGGCAGCCACCTGCAGATGCTCGGCCCGTTCTTCCGGCGGCAGATCACGCTGGGGACCGGGTCCCTGCGGACCACGCCCCTGCGGACCAGGTCCCCGGAAATCGGGACCTTGCGGACCGGGACCTTGCGGACGACCGGGGCCGTCTTCAGGGCGGCCAGGACGGTTCGGACGATTGCGCAACTGCTGCAGCCGGCGTTCGGCTTCATTGATGGCCCGTTCCACCTCCGCCAGCTCCGGAGGAGGAGCCTGTCGTTCCACCAGCTCGCGCATCCGCTGCCGCAATTCATCGAGATGCCGTTCGATCTCCTGCCGCTCGCGCTCACGCATCTCCTGCATCCGCCCGCCGGGCCCCATCCCCTCGGGACGGTCTCCCGGGCCGCGATTCCCCGGGCCCCGGTCTTGCGGACCACGCCCGTCAGGCCCCCGGTTTTGCATGCGGCGTCCTTCCCGCGGACCACGATCTCCCGGGCCACGCTCCCCTGGCCCGCGATCACCTGGGCGAGGGTCACCTGGGCCACGATCGCCAGGACCACGATCGCCTGGGCCGCCTTGAGGACCGGGAGGACCGCCGCGGTTGTCAATCAACTGTTGCTCGGCGGCCAACTCGGCCTCCGCCCGACCCGGACCGGCATCGCCCGGTGGATCCTGAGGCAATCCTCCCAACAAACCAACAGCCAGAGCCAGCCACAAATTCCCAGGCATGCGCGTTCCTCCCGGTGAGTGTCTTGTGAACCTTGGGGAAAGGGAGAATCATACTGCGACCCCGGACCCCGCACACGGGTAAATCATCAACAACCGGCAGGTGCCAATTGTATTCCGTGGGGTTTGGATTGTGAGCCATCGGCGTCTGGGGGTCGCACCTCGGGCACACTCTGCCACTTCGACGTGGCGGGCCCCAACTTGCGCCCGCAAGCTGGCCGACTCTCCAGAGTTCAGTCCTGCTTCTTTTTGGGAGGACGCTTCCGGGAGGCAGATTTTGGTGCGGCTTTCACCCCACGCGTGCGGCGTTCGCCTGCCGGGCCCTGGGAGGGGCGGATCGGTTCAATCTGCAAACTCTCAGGCTGCGCATTCGCCATCGCCGAAGCGATCTGCGGACTCGCGAGCACCGCCTGCAGCACCTCGCGCGGGGCCTGCAGGGCGAAGGACTGCAGGTTTTCGAAAATCGTCACCTGCTCGCAGTCAAAGCCGCACCGCTTCTGTGCCGCGGTCAACAGCGCCTGCACCCGGTCGCGCGTCTCGGCTGCCGTCAGATAGGGCTGCGACGGCGGAGTCCGCAGCACGAACACCCCCTGCACCGCCTCCCCCGGGGCGGCCCGAGACAGTTGCCGTGTCAATTCGGCATCAACTTCCGGTGAGGGTGTCGTGGTCATTCTGTCATTCTCGCACACGTCACGCAGGGAGAAAAGAGGCCCCGTCGCATTCCCCACTCCCCGCGGCGATCGCGCTGTTCGCGCCAGCCTGCCGGCCGCACGTTCAACAGCTCGACCTTGGAGGCCGGTTCCACGAGCGGCGAATCCATTCGCCCATGGTTCCTCCCCCTACCCCGACCACGCCCGGCCGGCGACCTCGGGGCCGGGTCTCCCCAAGACGGCGACCGATCACCCCTTCTTCGCGCCCTTGGTGGTTTTCTTCGCGGCAGCTTTCGGCTTGCCGGCGGCCTTTTTGCCGGTTCCCTTTTTCGCCGGGCCCGGCTGGGCCGCTTTTTTCTTCGCGGCTGCGGCTGGTTTTTTGCCCGAGGCGCTGGGCTTCGGCTTGGCGGCTGCCGACGGGTTGAGAATCTTCAGGGCTTCCAGAGCGTCGGGAAAGCCCCGATTGGCCCGCCCCTGGGGCATCGAGGGAGGACGCTTGCACGACTGCAAGATCGCCCGCTCGACGTCGGCATGTGTGGCCGTGGGGGCCGCCTGCCACAACAACGCCGCCAGCCCCGCAATGTGCGGAGTCGCCATCGAGGTGCCCGACAGCAGTTGATAACCCTTCCCCGGCTGGGCCGAGATCACCTCACTCCCCGGCCCGACCAGATCGGGCACCAGCGGATCCTGCGGCCGCTGGATCGACTGGCTGGAGGAATAGGTCGCGACCTTGTTCTGTCGGTCGCTCGCCCCCACCGACAAGACGTTGTCGTAGTTGCCCGGCGAACGGCTGGTATCGACCCCTTCATTCCCCACCGCCACCACCGGCAACACTCCCCGGGCCCGCAACGCCTGGATGAGATTCAGAAACGACGGGGTGTAGCCCCGCAAGCCCAGCGAAATACTGATGATCTTGACCTGCTGGCCGAGGCACCAGTTCAGGCCCCCCAGCACCCTGGCAACCACATTGCCCCCC
>JBKDUK010000482.1:0-10349 GCA_046339535.1 Planctomycetaceae bacterium
GATCATCAAGCCCGCCTTGGCAAACCGCTCGCGGTACTGGGGATTGAATTCGTACCGATGCCGGTGCCGCTCGATGATCCGATCCGCTTCGTAGCAATTGGCCGCGTGCGTGCCGGGTTCCACCAGGCACGGCTGCGCCCCCAGCCGCATGGTTCCCCCCATGTCAACGACCTTCCGCTGTTCATTCAGCAGGCAGATGACCGGGTCGGGGGTGTCGGCCGCGAATTCCGTGCTGTTCGCCTGCGGCAGATTGAGCACATTGCGGGCGAATTCAATGACGGCACACTGCATTCCCAGGCAGATGCCGAAGAAGGGGGTCTCAGACTTGCGGGCATACCGGATGGCGTCGATCTTCCCCTCGATGCCCCGCATGCCGAAGCCCCCCGGCACCAACACCCCATCGACTCCCCCCAGAACCGTGGCCGGATCGCCCCGTTCCAGTTCTTCGGCCTCGATCCGTTTGACGATCACCCGGGTCAGATGGGCAATCCCCGCATGATCCAGAGACTCGTAGATCGACTTGTAGGCATCCTTGTGCTGGATGTACTTGCCGACGACCGCAATCGTCACCTCGTGCTGGGGATTGCGCACCTTGTGCAGCAGTCCCTGCCACTCGCTCATGTCGATGGGACCGGCTTTCAATCCCAACCGGTCCACAATCAGCTGGTCCAGACCGTGCTCGACCAATCCCAGGGGAACCTCGTAGATCGAGAATTCCTTGTCGGGCTCTTCGATGACGGCGTTTTTCTCGACGTTGCAGAACAGGGCGATTTTCTCGGCATTCTCCCGCCCAATCTCCCGTTCGGTCCGCACGATGAGCACATCGGGCTGAATGCCAATCTGCCGCAATTGCCCGACACTGTGCTGGGTCGGCTTGGTCTTCACCTCACCCGCCGCCTTCAGAAAGGGGACGAGGGTCAGGTGCACAAACAGGCAATTGTTCCGCCCCACTTCCAGCGGGATCTGGCGGATCGCTTCGAGAAACGGCAACCCCTCGATGTCGCCGACGGTTCCCCCCAGTTCGGTGATCACCACGTCCACATCGGGACTGGCCAGCCGACGGATTGCCGCCTTGATTTCATTGGTGATGTGGGGAACGACCTGCACCGTCTTCCCCAGATACTCTCCCCGGCGTTCCTTGTTGATGACGCTCAGGTAGATCCGTCCCGTCGTAAAGTTGGAATCGCGTGAGAGGGTGCTGTTGGTGAACCGCTCGTAGTGCCCCAGGTCGAGATCGGTCTCGGCCCCATCATCGAGCACATAGACCTCCCCATGCTGGTAGGGACTCATGGTGCCCGGATCGACGTTGATATACGGATCAAGCTTCTGCATGCGGACCCGCAGCCCGCGCCGTTCGAGCATCAGCCCGATGGCCGACGACGTCAACCCTTTGCCCAAAGAGCTGACCACCCCACCCGTCACGAAAATGTGCTTCGTCATTCCCCGCGTCAATTCCTGCTGTCAGCCCGGCGATGCGGAACACGTCCGATCGCGACTCTTCTGGACCCCGCCGCGGAGCACCAATTCCAGCACTGGATGAGCGACTGACATCGCAGTCTGGATCCCAGCGCCGATTCCGTTCCGGACCGTGCCACATGTTCACTGTCGGTGACTGGACTGGTTTCGCCACCGGGACACAAACCGAGCATAGTCTTCCGGCGTGTCGATGCCAACCGCCGGGTGTTCCACCACCCCCACCTGGATCCGGGCCCCCAGCTCCAGCGCCCGCAACTGCTCCAGTTTCTCCAGCCGTTCCAGCCGCGAAACGGGTTGGTGGGTCAGCATTTCCAGAAACTCCCGCCGGTAGGCATACAGCCCCAGATGCAGCAGCCAGGGGGTCTCCCCCGCCAACAAGTCCTCCGGCCGGCCATCCCGACAGTGGGGAATCGTGCTGCGGCTGAAGTACAGCGCCCGGCCATCGGCGGCCCGCACCACCTTCACACACGAAGGACTCTCCAGAACCTCCCGGGTGCGGATTGGAGTCGCCAGGGTCGACATCACTGCGTCCGGACATTCGTCCAGCAAACGAACCAGCAGTTCGAGGTGGGCGGGATCGAGCTCGGGCTCATCCCCCTGGATGTTCACCACCACATCGCACTGCGGGAAGCATCGCCGGACCACTTCCGCGATCCGGTCGGTCCCGCTGGGATGTTCTCCGGTCGGCTCGCACCGGGCTCCAAACGACCGCACGGCGGCGATCAATTCGGTCCCCTCGGCCGCCACCATGAGGTCATCAAAACAGGTCGCCTTCCGCGCGGCCTGCCAGGTGTGCTGGATCAGGGGCTGACCCGTCTCGGCCAGCAAGAGTTTGCGGGGGAGCCTGGTCGAGGCCTCCCGGGCCGGTATCACCCCCACCACGTTCCGTCGTGTCGCCATGTCTGTCCTTTCCTCTGGCCTTGCCGATGGGTCTCACTGTCGAAACCCGAACTCTCTTCGATTCTCTGTCACCTGCTGAGAGCCACCACCCGGGACTCTGACCCTTCGCTCATGTTCAAGTTCCGGGGCCAGCAGCCCGCCGGGTGTTGGATCGAGCCGAACGCAGCCGGATCGTGGTCATGTCCAATCTCCCAGTTGCTCGATCCAGGCAGCGGTTCCATCCCGCAGCCAGCCGTCCAGCTGGGCCTGCTCCTTCAATTGCTGTCCCCGCGGGCGGGCCACCGCGACAAACCGGCAGGCAACCTCAGGCACCGCCGACATGTCGCCCCAGAGTTTTTCAAACTGGCTGACCGGCAGAATGTCTTCCTGGCCATGTCCCCACCGCCGTTTGACATCCTTGATTGTGATGTAGGTGGGCAGGTGGTGGCTGAACCGGCGAATGGCCGCGGTCACCGCCGCGGAATCGGCCAACGTTTCCCGGTTGAGACCAAACACCGCCAGCAAGCGGTCGATGTCGATCCAGGTCGTCAGCGTGTTGTAGTAGCTGAGCAGGAATTCATCTTCCTCACGGGGAAGGGCCAGCCCCTCGATCAGCCGCACGCGATCGTCAACCCGCGCCAGGCCCCCGCCCCGGTCTTCCATGCGGCGGGGAATGACTTCGAAGGTCAGGCAGCTTTCTCCCCGCAGGTGCAGTCCGAGCAGCCCCGGATCGAGATCGGCACCGAGGGTGTCGATGTTGTGGAGCAACAGATGTTTCAGCTGGGGCCGCTCCGTCAACAGCCTTCGCAGCACGCCGTTCCGTAACAGGCTGGGAATCTCAAACCAGTGCCCCACGGGATGCAGGCACTGCCCGGGAAGGTTGTCGGTATAGTCACCGCCACACCCGGCGGCCTCGGCCCAGCCAATCAGGGCCCCCCGCAGGCTGGCCCGCATCTTTTCCGCCTGCTCATCCAGCAGCGGCCCCCCCGTCTCCTCCCAGGCGAACCGCAGGTCGCGGACCATGGGAATCATCCGCAGCCCGACCGACTGCCCGGGCGAGGTCAGCACCGACCCGAGCCCCGAGAGATCCATCGCCTGCAGTGCGCCATGGATGGGGCGTTCCGTCAGATAACTGGTGGCGACGATGTGGGGCACGGGACAAGCCGCCAGCCGAGAAGCCCGACGGGTCTTGGCCAGGTGCACCTCCAGGAAACTGCGATAACGCCCCTGAAACCGATGGAAACGATGCAGGGCCTTGACCACACCGGCACCTCGGGTCCAGCGGGAACCGGCTCCCGCCGCGAGGGTGAATACCGCCACCTCGCCGGCCGCCAGGGCCCGCTCCCCCCGCCGCTGATCGTCCCGGGTAATCTCACCGGACGCCTGCCAGACATCGCCCGGCCCGACATCGGCGATTTCCACACTGATCGGCAACCGGTTCTGCGCGAGTCCAATCCGGCCCGACTTCAATTCCGAACGGATCTGCTCGTGCAATTCAGGATCAAACCCGTTCTCTCGCAACAGTTGCGGCAGACTCTGCTCTTTCGCCGCGGCCAGAGCGGCCTGGGGCAGCAGGCTCGCCAGCAGCAGTTCCCGGGCCCCGACCAGCGCTCCCCCCGGAGCGATCTCGGTCGAGACCGCCTGCAGTTCGGCCCGCCGCAAGGGACTCAATTGGTCGGTGGAGGTCCGTACCAGCTCGGGCAGAGACAGGGCGTAGTACTCGGCGGGCAACACAGCACGGCTCGCCGAACCCACCCCGCGCAGTTCCGCAAAGGTCCCCCGTTCGTTGATCTCAAAATCGTAGACCAGCGGAGACATCGCAAACGGAAAGGCATCCTGCAATTCCTGCTTCACCGCGGTCATCAACCGCTGCAACCGCGCCTGGGCCGCCCTCCGGATTGCCGGATCGAAGACGAAGCCCATACCTCCCCCCGACATACCCCCCAGCATCACAAAACCCCAGAATTGAGACCCAAATTCCTCCTGGCACCGGGCAATCAGCGTCTGGGTGTAATGATTCGAAGCCCAGGGAATGATCGCCTGCAGCGGCCCCTGAAAATTGCGGGTGGTGGCCTCACCCAGCCGCTTCAGGTCGCCCGCCGCCAGCGCCTGTTCGATGGGGGCCAGCAGCGAAATCGCCTCGTGGCGGGCGGCATTCTCACGCGTCCCCCGCAACAGGTACTTCTCGGTCACCATCCGCAGGATCGGTCCCACGTCCTGGGCCATGCCGCCATGCACCAGAATCAGGCTGTCGCGCAGGGCCTGGCGGGCACGCTCGGAAACCTCTTGCGTCTCGAACACATGGTGCCGGGGCAACAACCTCCCCCGACTGACACCAAACTCCGGATCTCCCGGTTGGGCCAGTTCGCCGGAAATCCGCTTGATGCCCGGCCAGACTCCACCCGAGTCCTGCCAACCCCCTCCCGATCCCCCCTGCCATTCCCCCAGCACGGCCCGCGCCGCCACGATCCGCCGGTCCGCTTCCGTGAGCGATCCGGTGAGTGCGGTCACCTGCCCGGTCGCCCGCATGCAGGCGGTGATGATTCCCGCCAGCAGATTGGTGGACACCGCCAGCCGCGACCCCTTGGGAATGTCATTGACCTTGGTGACAATCTCCAGACCCAGCCCGGGGCCGAGCAGCACACCAAACACATCGGCCAGAGTGTGGTGCGCCCCCTCCAGTCCTGGCGGGATAATTCCTGAAGCGATCAACCCCGCCTTGATCAGACCCAGATAGTCGGCGGCAAAATCGAACGCCTCGCGGACTGTCCGGACCACCGCCTGGGCCTTCATGTCGACACTGGTCAGCCGCAACACCGGTTCGTCGATCACCCGCAGGTAGACCTCAATCGGCGGGCGGGGACAGGGATCCCTGCCAAACACTCCCAGATCGATCGATACATTCAGCACGCGGGCTCCCTCGGGATAATCCATCCCCAGGAAGAAGATGTCGCTCCAGGCACTGTGGGTCAGATCCATCCGCACCGGAGTCTGTTCCACCAGCACCGGAAAACCAACCCCATCGCCCGACCGCTGCAGCAGCTCCCGGCGAAACCTCAGGGGATGGTCGAGGAAGTGCCCCATGCGGAACATCCACTGGTTTCCCGGGACCGCACGCACACACCGCCGCACCTGCCCCGCGAGGGTGGTGAAGGCCAGCTCGGAATACGCGGCCGCCAGGGCACTACAGACCGCCTCACTCGGTCCGTTGGTCCGCAGGGTTTCGAGGAAGACATCGATCGCCTCTTCAAACCGGCGTTCGGCGTAGTTCTCAAAACCGATCTGAGGAATCAGACCAACCGGTTTCCCTTCGAGACGGGGAGGGAGGTGATACCGGTGGATGGCCGCCAGGAAGAACAGCCCCCGCACCCGCTGGTAGAGATTATGGGCGGAACGACGGAACAGATCGAGTTCGGCAGCCGCGGCCAGCAGATCCGGGCCATCGAGACCGGCACACAGCTCATCCAGCGACCGGTCACGCACCGCCGGATCGGTCGCGATGATCGTCCGCAGCAGTTCCTGTCGTGCGGCCACCTGGCTGTCGGCTTTCCGGCTTTCCGTCGACGCCTCACCTGGCCTACTCACCGCGAACTCCTCCCCCCCGGCGTTCGACGCCACCCGGCTGGGGTTGATTCGCCAGCTGCTCGACAAGGTTCGAGAGAACCACCTCGCGGTCGACTCCCGCCAGGCCGAGGGCCAGTTGGGTGATCCACGCTCCATACCGGATCCCCAGGTCGTGGCGGGCCCCCCGCACCTCCATCGCCAGGTACCGCTCCCGTCGCGCCAGCTCCTGCAGCGCATCCGAGAACTGGGGCACATCTCCCGGGTTATGTGCGATCTGCTCGCGCAGCAGCGAGATCAACGACGGAGGCAACACGTGCATCCCGAAGAAACAGAGATAACTCCCGGCACGCACCCCCGAGACCTGCAGTTGCTGCTCGGCCTGGGTGGGGGTTGGCTTCTCCAGAATGCAGTCGATTTCGATGAGCTGGGTCCCCGGAACCCGCTGCCCCCCCACCGCTCCGTAGTAGGGCAACATTCCTTCCCGCGTGGCCTGCACGGCCGAGACGGCACACTTTTCGCCCCGGGCACATTCCACCAACTGCTGGGCACAACGCCGGTGGGGATCGGCCGAGATGGCCAGGTGGTCGCCCACGAGGTGCAGGAAGGTCTGCGGGCCGGCCAGTTCGGCCGCCTGCAATACCGCCGCCGAATACCCAACCGGCCCCTGCTGCTCGACAAACACGATGCGGTTGGCGTAGTCCCGCCCCACAGCCCCCTGGCATTCGTCGGTCAATCCCGGGCCAATCACCATGTACAGGGTCTTGATCCCCGCACTGAAGACCTCCTCGGCGAGAATCCGCAAGGCGGACTTTTCCTGACCATCCAGGTCGATGAATCGCTGGAAAGGAAGCCGGGCCTGGCGAGCCCCGGCCGCGGTCACGATTCCCACTTCGATCTTCACCCGGTCTTACTCCCTGGAGCCAACATCGCACCTCATCTCTTGTCCTCCCGGATCGTATCGCGTCGATCAAGGCCCGGCCAGCACACAATCAGGCCCCCCGCCCCAAATCGGTTCCTGCTCGCCGCACGGGATCTTTCCCCCCCGGCCTGCTATGCTCGGCCCGGGCCAGGGGCCGGCCTTTCCAAACTGGAGTTCCAAGTGCGAAACCCCCTCTCATTTCCATGGTGTCTGGCAGCCTGCCTGTCTCTGGGACTTCCCGCGTTCGTCCACTCCCAGGACGACATCCGCGAATTGAAGCTGAAGGACTGGCAGCCCCGCTCGATGCTGGTCACGCGACAGTCGGTGGTCGAGACGCCACGGTTTCCCGTCATCGACATCCACAATCACCTCGGCGGCGGCGCGGAATTCCTGACCGACGAACGGGTTGCCCGCTATCTCGCCGAAATGGACTCCGCCGGCGTCCGCACGGTCATCAACCTCGACGGCGGTTCGGGCCAGCGGCTGCGGGAAACCCTCGCCGCTCTCGACCAGAAACACCCCGGCCGCTTCCTCACCTTCGCCCAGATCGACTTCACCGGCATCGATGACGAAGGCTGGTCGGCCCGCGAGACCGAGCGGCTGCGCGAGAGCTTCCAACAGGGAGCCCGCGGACTGAAATTCCACAAGACACTGGGGCTGCGGGTGCGGTATCAGAACGGCCAGCTGATGCTTCCCGATGACCGCAAGCTCGACCCCATTTATGCACTCTGCGGCGAACTGGGCAAACCCATCGTGATCCATGTCGCCGATCCCGCCGCCTTCTTCACCCCCCTGGACCGTTTCAACGAACGCTGGCACGAGCTGAACCAACACCCCGACTGGCTGTTTTTCGGCGATCAGTTCCCTCCCCGGCAGCAGATTCTCGACGCCCTTGAACGGGCTGTCGCCCGGCATCAGAAAACCACCTTCATCAGCACCCACTTCGGCAACAATGCCGAGAATCTCGCCGCCGTGGCGCGGCAGCTCGATCAGTATCCCAACCTGTTTGTCGATTTCGACGCCCGCATCTCGGAACTGGGGAGACAGCCCTATTCGGCCCGACGGTTCTTCCTGAAGTATCAGGACCGCATCCTGTTCGGGACCGATACCACGCCCCGTCGGGATGCGTTCCGAATCTATTACCGCTTCCTGGAAACCGACGACGAATACTTCGACTGTTCGGCCAGCCATCACCTGCAGGGCTTCTGGATGATCTATGGCATCCACCTTCCCGATGAGGTGCTGGCGAAGATCTACCACGAAAATGCCGAGCGTCTGCTGGGGCTGACCCCCTCCCGGCAACAGACAGCCGAGTGGCGCGTGGGACGGACGGATGACTTCGAGATCACCGGGGACGGAAGCCACTCCGCCTGGAAAGACGTCCCCTGGTTGACGCTTGCGAAACGGGGGGATTCGGACCTGAATTACACCACCCAGGTCAAACTGCTGTATTCCCGCACTGGCGTCTACGTGCTCTTCCAAGGGACTGATGCCCGGATCAGCGCCAGCCTGCAGTCCGACGGTGCCAAGCTCTGGACCGAAGATGTGTTTGAGGTGTTCTTCTGGCCCGATGAATCGCGGCCCGACTACTTCGAATACGAAATCTCCCCCCTCGGGTTCGAACTCCCCCTGCTGGTCTCGCAGCGGGATGGCAAGTTCTTCCGCTGGCAACCCTGGTCGACCGTCGACAACGTTCCGCGCACGGTCCGTAAAAAGATTGCCGTGGCCGATGGGCGTCCCCAGTCCGGAGAGCGGGCCAGCGCGTGGTCGGCCGAGTTGCACATTCCCTTCACACTGCTGGAACCGCTGCCGAATTCCACCCCCACCCCGGGAACCCGCTGGCGGGCCAACTTCTACCGGGTCGACTATGACTCGCAACCCTCGACCTCATGGTCCTGGACACCGGTGGAGGGGAGTTTCCACCAACTGTCTGCGTTTGGAACCCTGATCTTCGAGTAGGCCACTGTTCCTGAAAGCCGCGGTCGGGTTGACCGGTCTGTGCCGCTGGCGCAACCCGATCCTTCTCGCCCCAACAGCCGAACTCCCTCTTCGGGTGGGCCAAAACGGTCCCGGGCATTCACGGGGCGGGAGCCGCAGGGACTTCGGCCCGGGCTGGTCTTGCAATCCGCCGGGGATTCCCGCCACTATTACCTCCGTCCAGACCAGCTGCCCGGTCGCAGCCGGGGTGGTGGTTCGGAGCCTGGTTCATCGTCTTCTCGGGAGCGAGTCATGCGGCGTGTGATTCCGTGGTTGGGTGGTGTGGGTCTGCTGCTGGCAGGTTACGTCGCGGGTTCGTGGCAGGCCTTCGAGCCGCAATCGCTGTGGGCTCAAGGGGCCGCCGACACCACTCCCGACCTGAGCACCGAGGCACAAACGAAGATTCGGGCCGCCGCCGATGCCCTGCGCTCCGCCGCCGACGCCCTGATCGACGACCAGAAACTGACCCCGGCCACCAAGGGGCTCAACACGTTCGCAATCCTCTCGGGAGGACGCAATGTGATTGAGGATCTCGAGAATGGGGCCATCGTTGACCCGGAAACCTATGCCGCCCTGTATGCCGACCTGGCGGTCGACCAGGTGGCAGTTCACCTGGGCCGCGACGAAAACAACCGTCTCACCTACAAGGGGAAGGTGATTCGCATCTATCCCGTCAAGTTCCTGATGGACCGGTACCGGTCCCGGGCCGAACTGACCGGCGAAGAGCTCTCCCCAAGCCCGGTCAACGCCGCCAAATCGAAGTCGAGCCCCAAGGATTCCGACGACGAATAGTCGGTCCCGCTTTCCGAAGGACAACCTGACTTCGAAAGTCTGTCACACGGGGGAGGCCATTGGGGGGCCTCCCCGCACGTGAAACATCGGGGAACTGAGACGGAGCGCTCTCTGACCTTCGATGACCACCAGTTCCCACCGTACGGCTGGGAACGTGAGAGATGCACGATCGCGATCAATGTCGCGATGGGGAGACCAGGAACACGCCGTCGACCTCAGCCCCGCGGGGGCCCTGGTCGACGGCGTTTTGGCTTTTTGCCAGGCCGTGCCCGACCCGGTTGTGAACCAGTGGGTCGGGAACCTCCAGGCCGGGACGACCGTGCCCCCGGCCGGCCCCCTCCAAACCGTCGGCCCTCCTCGCCCGCATCACCCCGGGGCGTCTGTCCCTCGTCCAAAGGTCCCCCCCCCGGAGGTCCCCCCTCGGCGTGTCCGCCGCCCGCGTGTCGTGATCCCGCGCGGCGCCCGTCGGCTGGTCTCCCTCCCGTCACCGGGCGTCCCCCAGCCGACCGTCGCCCCCCCCGGGGTCCGGCCCCTCCCGAACCAGGCCCCCGGAATGGAGCCCGCCGCGGAGGCATCGATTCGTCATCCTCTCCCGGCAGGTCGTCGTCGGCCGACACCCGCCCCGCACGCCCAGGCACTGATTCCATCCCCCCGCGCCCTGGTTTTCCCCGGCGTTTTTGCTGGGGGGGGCCGTCGGCCGTCGGCACCGCCCGCCGCGAGTTCGGCTCGGGGGCCGCTCCTG
>JBKDUK010000483.1:0-2429 GCA_046339535.1 Planctomycetaceae bacterium
TACTCCAGCAACGCCTACCCACCTTGACGTGAACAAATTGTCTTTCCTGGACTTGCACAGTGAGTGTCTACTGTTATTTTATTCCCTGTTCGGATTGTCATTTCCTGGTGGGAGCATTGCATGTCTCGTCACACACGCCGGCTGCGCAAGCAGGCTCGGGCCCAGGCGGCCGCCCGGGGGGCCACTCATCCGGTACCACATCAGCCGGCACAAACCGGGTTTGGTTCCGGCGCGACCGCCGTTCTCGACCGGCCCGCGTCCCACTCTCGACGCCACAGCCCCGGCCCCTGTCTCGACGAGCTGGCCCCCGACGAGCTGGACGCGGATGAACTGGCGGTGGCAGAACTGGCGGTGTCAGAGTTGGCCGTGGCAGAGTTGGAGATGGACGAGAGGTGGGCCGGGAGGGACGTCGACGAGGGGGCTGGGGCAGTTGAAGTCCAAGCGCGGGACACCGGGGCGCGGGACGACCGTCCCCGGCAACCCGTTTCCGCCGCCGGTGGTCGTGCGGCGGGGGGGCCGGTGGTGCCGGTGGCGAAAGCCAGCCGGTCCGAAGGAGCGGCGGCCCCCCGGCAGGTAATTCCGGGACGCGAGCCGGTGGGGGAGACGCCGCCGGGCGAGCGACGGCAGCCGTACAACGACGGCTGGCTCTGGCGCGACAAGATCTGCGTGGGAGACCTGGTGGTGATCGTCGGGGAGGAAGGGGCGGGGAAGACCCGGCTGCTGACCGACTGGATGGCCCGGGTCACGACAGGCCGCCCGTTTCCCGGCAGCGACGATCCCTCCCACGCGCTCCCCCCCTCGAATGTGCTGGTCTTCAACTGCGTCGATGACTTCCGCCGCGACATCCTCGACCAGGTGACGCTGAATGGGGGCGATCCCCAGCGCGTGCTGCACGCCTCGACCCAACTGCTCGACTGGGGACACACCCACAGCGAATTTCCCGAGGGACCGTTCGCGACCCCCGGACGGTCCGCGGGGGAACCGCCCGAAACCCGGGTCCGCCTCCACACCCAGGAGATGCTGCGGAAACTCCGGCAATTCCTGCTACGCCGTCCCAGCATTCGGCTGGTGGTGATCGACCAGCTCAAGCAGCACCTCAAGACCGACAGCGAACGGGTGTTTGAAGATCTGATTGACGAGCTGCAGGTGGTGGGTCGGCAGACGGAGGTGACCTTCGTGCTGACCCAACGCCCCGATGCCTTCCGGAACGCGACGGGGATCAGGCAGTACTTCAAAAGCGAGTCGCTCACCAGCGTGGCCCGCGGCATCTGGCGCGTCGCCCAGCCGGAAGATCCCACGCAGGGAGACCGGGTGCTGGAGTGCCTGAAGCTGAATCACGGGTATGGCGATTCGGGACGGGAGCCGTGGCGGTTGTGGCAGGCCCCAGGCCAGCCGCTGCGGTGGGAGCTGGGGAATGGCCAGGAATTTCCCCTCAGCAAGCTCGACGCCAAGCAACGGCTGTTGTTTCACGCCAAGACCTTCATCTCGCTCTATCTGCGGATGTTCGGGGGACTGGCCGATTTCGAGACCCTGCGGATCTGCGCCCGCCGGGAAGGGATCACCGGATCAAAGCTGATGGAGGCGTCGATTGTCTACAACTTCGGCTACGAGTTTGAGGCCTGCCCCGACAGTGACCTGGGGATCCGCAAGATCATCGGGGCCTGGGAGGAGATCGTGAAACGCCGGGAGATTCCCGAGCCCGACCGGCCCCCGGTGGTGGGTCCTCCGCTGCCGAAACGGCGGAAGAAGCCGGCCCCGCTGGGGCCGACCCCCTTGGCCAATCACCCGGCGACCAATCACCCGGCGACCCGTTTCCCGGCAGCGGAAACAACCGCCGTCGCTGTTCCGTCGGACGGTGAGACGGCGGCCCCCGCGGTGGCCGCGGGGGGGGTACCGGCATCGGCTGCGGGAGAGGCCACCGGGTCGGTGGCAGTGGCCCGCCCCCGTCCGCCCCTCACCGAGGCCCAACGGCTGGAATCGCTGAGGGCGCGGGTCGCGCGGGGGGAAGCCCGGCTGCGGGAGTTCGACCTCGAGGGATTCCGCTTTATTAAACCAAATCTCGCGACCTGCCATCTGCTGCTGAATCTGGAGGCCGATTTGGGGTCGGAAGCGTTGGTTCTGGAGCAGTTCGAGCAGGGTTGGAAGGAGATGGGCCGGCACTCCCCCGCCGATCTGCGGACCCACCTCGAAGAAGTCCGCCGCCTCTTCCGCATCGCCCACCAGATCGACGCGGTCTGAACGGGGTTTCGGTTCGGTTGAATGAGCCAGGACGCCCAGGGTGCGCACCCACCGGGCCGTGGCGACGAACTTCCAGTTTGTCGAATCCTGGAGTGTGAAACCGGACTCCCAACGGCACGGCGAGGTCCAGAGTCCAAGGCACGCGGGTCTTTTCAGTGACAGGCTGGAAGCCGATCCCACGGCCGTCGAAC
>JBKDUK010000484.1:0-7605 GCA_046339535.1 Planctomycetaceae bacterium
CGGACCCCCGCCCCGAGAGCGGGCTGGCGCACGCCGCCGCACATCCGCCGGATCACGGGGCCCTTGCTGGACGAGTTGGGGGCCCGGCCGGGCCAGGCCACGCCCCGGAAGGTGCGGATCGGGTCGGCGGCCTGCAGCACAGGAGAGGAACCCTACACGCTCGCGATCTGCCTCGCCGAAGCCGCCATCAAGCTGCGGGACTGCAAGGTCTCGGTTCTGGCGACGGATATCAGCGAGGCGGTTCTGCGCCAGGCCCGCGGCGGTATCTATCGACCCCGTTCGCTGCAGGAGATGTCGGAACAACGGCTCAAGCGGCACTTCGATCTGCAGGCGGATGGAGAGTCGTTCGCCATCCGGCCGGCCCTGAAGTCGATGGTGGAGTTTCGTCGCCACAACCTTATGGAACCGCACTCCGGTCCTCCCTTTGACTGCATCTTCATCCGCAATGTGCTGATCTACTTTGATCGCGACTCGAAGCAGGTGGTGATCAACAACCTGATCCGTGCCCTGGCGCCGGGCGGCTACCTGGTGGTGGGCCCCTCCGAGGGAATCTACGACATGCTGGGCATGCTCACCAAACATTCCCACTTCGCCTACCAGAAACCCTTCTCTGGGGGAGGGACGTCATGACGGACGAGGAATTCGATTTTTCAACCGGCCTGCCTTCCGAGGAGATGGCCGCGTATCTCCAGATGTATCTCGACGAGACCGCTGAACAGCTCGACGCGCTGGTCGAGGTACTGCTGTCGCTCGAGGAGAATCCGCAGCATACGGGCCAGCTGAATGAGGCTTTTCGCCTGATTCACTCCATCAAGGGCTCGTCGGCCATGATGGGGCTCGACAGCATCACCGTGCTGACCCATCACCTCGAGAATCATTTCGAGAGACTCCGCTCGGGACTCCAGATCCTCGACCGGCGCATGATGGACCTCGTACTGCGCTGCATCGATTTCCTGCGCGAGTGCAACCAGAGGCTGCGCGGGGGTCAGGCCCTTGCCAGTGCTCCGGAACTGCTGGAGGAACTGGGGACGCACGTGGGGACGGCGGCGGCTCCGGGAGCGCCGTCCACCGCCGCCGCCAGCTCCGCCGTCCATACCTCCCGAGAGGCTGAGCCCGAGTCGTCCGCCGTCAACACCCCGGATGCCCACGAGCCATCGGATCAGGCTCCCCCCGGGGGACATCACCTGCCCGACCTTCCGCCGCTGGAGCCAGTCGTCGCCGAGAAATTCCATTGGCGGGTCACGGTCACCTTCGAGGCGGGGTTGGCCCTCGCCGACGTCAAAGCCGACCTGATTCTCCAGCGTCTGAACGCCCTCGGTCTGCTCGCCGATTCGGCTCCTCCCCCCGATCAACTGCACCTCGTTGCCGACACGCGCCGCCTGCAGGTCCTGCTCTCCAGCGACCGCCCGGCAGCCGAGATCCGCGCCGCGGCCGACGTCGGCGGAGTGGAGTTGGTCGAACTGGACCGCGACCGGGCTCCGCTCGCTTTTGAGACCGAAACCCCAGCTTCCACCGCAGTGCCAACTGCCGAAGCTCCTGCCGCACCATCTCATGAGACCGCGTCCGAGGCGTCGCCCACCGCACCAGCAACACGGGATGCGGCGACAGTCGAGAGCAACCCGCCGACGGCCCCCGGCCCCGCTGTCGTTGCCCCGCCGGAGTCGGGCAGGGGAGAGCGCGACCAAGTCGCCGTCGGGACCAAATTGCCGGTCGAGCGCGAAGCACCGCGTCCGGAAGCGGCCACGGAGGGGAAGTCGCGCGTTGTCGAGACCGTCCGGGTCGACATCGACCGCCTCGACGATCTGCTGAATCTCGCTGGTGAGCTGGTGGTGACCAATGCGAGGTTCGTGCAGATCTCCCGGCAAATGAGTCCCGCCTTCAAAAAGAGTGGCCGGACCCGGGCCGTAGGCGAGGGGCTGCGCCGCCTGCTGGAGGAGATCAAGGCCCGTGTCCAGGATCCCCAGGACCCCCGTGGTGCCGAGTGGTCGCAGCAACTGCTGGAGCTGGAATCCGAGATCGAATCCCTCGATGTTCAATCGCGGCTGTGGGAAGAGGGCCGCCGCTGTTTCGCCCAGATCAGCGACGCCGTCAATCAGCTGACCCGTGTGTCTGACAATCTGCAGCGGGGCGTACTGGATACCCGCATGGTTCCCGTGGGTCCGTTGTTCAACCGCTTCAAACGGGTGGTGCGCGATATCTCACAAGAGTTGGGGAAGCAGGTACTGCTTGAAATCCACGGTGAGAAGACCGAACTGGACAAGCGGATGATCGACGAGCTCGGTGATCCGCTGGTGCACCTGGTGCGAAACGCCATCGATCACGGTCTCGAATCGGCCGATGTCCGCCGGCAGAAAGGGAAGCCAACGGCCGGCACCCTGACGCTCGAAGCGGTGCACCGGGGGAACAATGTCTTCATCCGGGTCAGTGATGACGGAGGGGGAATCAATGCGGCCCGGATCCGTCAGAAGATCGTCGAGAAAGGGCTGGCGACGGCCGACCAAGCCGCCCAACTGTCGGATCAGGAAGTGATTGAGTACATCTGGCATCCGGGATTCTCGACCGCCGAGAAGATTTCCGACATCTCGGGCCGCGGCGTGGGAATGGATATCGTCAAGACCCGGATCGCCGAGCTGAACGGGACCATCAGTGTCGAGACCCAATTGGGCCGGGGGACCACCTTCTCAATCCGGCTGCCGCTGACACTCGCGATCATTCGCTGCCTGCTGTTCCGCCTGAGACACGGGATGTTTGCGGTGCCGATCGACAGTGTGCGCGAGATCGTCTCGGTTCCAATCGATGATATTGTGACGATTCACGGTCGACACACCTTCGAGGTCCGGGGGGAATTCGTTCCTCTGGTCGATATTGACGATGTCTTCGATTGGCCCGGCACACCATCTGCCGACCACGTCGAGGCGATCTCCCGGGACCGCCGTCGCGTGAATGTGGTGATCCTTCAGGCGACCCATGAGACGATTGGACTGCGGGTGGATGAACTCCAGGGAGGCCAGGACATTGTGATCAAGTCGCTGGCCGAAAACTTCGTGCACATCCGCGGGCTGTCCGGCGCGAGCATTCTGGGCGACGGGACCGTCTGCCTTCTGCTCGACATCTCCGCCGTGATCGACCTCGTGGTCCGCGGCCGGACAGCGGTCTCCGGCCGGGAACTCCTGGCGACCACCTGAACGCGACCATGCTTGATCCAAGGCAACTTCAGCAACTCCACCGGCTGTTTGGAACCGGAGCCGAGCAGGCCTCACTCGCGCTTTCGCGCTGGCTGGATCGTCCGGCCCGCATCACGGTCGAGCGGGTCGAGCAGTTGCCGTTGAACCAGGCGACCGATGTGCTGGGAGATTCGGAATCTCCGATGGCGGCCTGTGTGATGCAACTGCAGGGAGAACTGCATGGTCAGCTGATCCTGGCGTTTGACGACGCCAGTGGCCTGGGACTGACGGATCTCCTGCTGGGTCACCCGCTGGGAACCGCAACGTCCTGGGGTGAGATCGAGCGCTCCGCGGCGCAGGAGACAGCCAACATCGTGGGCTGTGCCTATCTGAATGCGCTCAGTCGGCTCGCCGCAGGGCAGGGGAGGGAGTTACTCCCCGATCCTCCCCACTTCGTGCGGGACTATCCCCAGGCACTGCTGCAGTTCGCCTTGATGAACCAGGCCACACACGGCGACGTGGTGTTTCTCACCGAGACCCGGTTTCACATCGATGGATCCCCGGTGCACTGGAACCTGTTGCTGATTCCAGACACTCCGTCGGTCGAGCGTCTGCGCGACTGGCTGCCCCGTCAAATTGGTCCGGGCTGAGTCCGGTTGTCGACACTCCTTTCTCACCCCGCACCATTTCACCCCACGTGCCCTCTCCGATTCCAGCCCTGAAGATGGGAGAATTGGCCGTGTGCCAGAAAGGGGAGTCCCTGCGCACCCTGCTGGGCTCATGTCTGGGGGTGGCGCTGTACGATCGACGTCTGAAACTGGCGGGTCTCGCCCATGTCGTGCTGCCGCAATCTCCCGGTCCGAGTGAGCTGCCCGGCAAGTATGCCGACACCGCCATTCCCGAGTTGCTGAGGCAGATGCGTCTGCTGTCCCGGGGAGAGCCGCTGCGCCCCATCGCCAAGCTGGCTGGAGGGGCCAACATGTTCAACTCATCCGGATCACTTGCTACGATCGGGCAACAGAACATCCAGGCCGTGGAGCGGCAACTGGAAGAGTGGAAGATCCCGGTTGTCGCGCGACATCTGGGGGGAGAGCAGGGGAGACGGATGCTGCTGGATTCGGCAACGGGATTGGTGACGGTGGAAATCGCGGGGCTCGAACCCACGGTACTGTGACTCATGAGCAAGCGACTGCTGATTGTGGATGACGCTGTCATCATGCGGATGCGGATCCGCGAGATCGCGCGGGAGGCTGGCTGGACCGTGGTGGGCGAAGCCGCGAATGGCCAGGAGGCCATCGCCCGCTTCCGCGAACTGACCCCCGATCTGGTGACACTCGACATCGTGATGCCGGTCAAAGATGGCGTCACCGCCCTCCGCGAGATCCGCCACGAGTACCCCGGAGCGCGGATCATCATGGTGAGCGCCGTCGATCAGCGGGAAAAGCTGATGGAATGTATCCGTCTGGGCGCGCTCGATTTCGTCGTCAAGCCGTTCAACAAAGCCAGTCTGACGGATGTCTTGTCGCGGGTGGCGAATGATTCGCCCCCCAGCCCTCCGCTCTCGACCTCGGCCTGAACGATCATGGAAGACAAGCTCTCCGTTCTCATCGTTGATGACTCGGCTCTCTATCGCCAACTGGTGAGAAATGTACTGCGTGATGTGCCGGGCGTTGAGGTTCTGGGAGCGGCCAAGGGAGGGCAGGAGGCGCTCGATCTGGCCGCCCAACTTGATCCCGATCTGCTGACTCTCGACGTGCACATGCCCGACATCGACGGCATCCATGTTTTGAGGGAACTCAAGAAGCGCCGCGCGCGGTGCCGGGCCCTGATGCTCAGCAGTCTGACCGCCAACGGAGCCCAGGTCACCACGGATGCCCTTCTGGAGGGGGCGTTCGACTTCATCCAGAAGCCGAGCGGCGCCAATGCCGAGGCGAATCGGGTGCTGCTGCGCGACGCGTTGACCGACAAGATCACCGCCTTCCGCACCAGTCGTGCCAGGCGCCGGCTCGTCTCGTCGACCGCCCGTCCCGCCGAAACGCCTCTCGTCCCCCCTTCAGAAGAGGCGGCGGCCCCCGGTTTTCGCTGTGAGGCTCTGGTGGTGGCCACCTCGACGGGAGGTCCGGTGGCCCTGCGGGAATTCCTGCCGGCGCTCCCCGCCGATCTGCCGGTTCCCGTGTTTGTGGTCCAGCACATGCCGGCGCAATACACCCGGCCGCTGGCCGAACGACTCAACCAGGTCTGTCCGCTCGAGGTGCTCGAAGCGGTCGACGGTATCGCCGCCGAACCAGGCTCGGTCTACATCGCTCCTGGTGGGAAACATCTCCGGCTCGAGCGGCGGGTGGGCAAAGTGCGCCTCAAGCTGACTGAAGATCCTCCCGAGAATGGCTGTCGTCCTGCGGCCGACTACATGTTTCGATCGGCTGCCGAAATCTGGCCGGGTCGGCTGATGGCGGTCGTCCTTACCGGCATGGGTCGGGATGGCATGCTGGGCTGTCGCCAGATTCGGGAGCAGGGGGGGTACATCCTCGCGCAGCATGCCGATGGCTGCATTGTCTACGGCATGCCGAAGGCGGTCATAGACGAGAAACTGGCCCACGCCGTACTACCCCTCGACAAACTGGCTCCTGCCGTCGTTCAACGTATCCGGCGCAGCCGCAGCTGAACCGGTCCCCGCCGCTCCTTTCGTTCCGATTCCCGCATGACAACCGCCAGCAAGCCATACGCCCTGATCGCTGAAGACAGCCGGATCCAGGCGAAGATTCTCGAGAACCGACTGATCCAGGGGGGTTATGAGGTCGCGGTCGCCGGCGATGGCGGCAAGGCTCTGGAATTGGCCCGCCAGCGCAAGCCCGACATCATCATCTCAGACATCGAGATGCCGCGGGTCACCGGCTATGAGTTCTGCCGGGCGGTGAAGCAGGATCCCCAACTGCGGCAGGTACCCGTCATCTTGCTGTCGACCCTCGCCGAGCCCGAGGACATCATCCGCGGACTGGACGCCGGTGCCGACAACTACGTCACGAAGCCGTACGATCACAATTATCTGCTGTCGCGCATCGAAGCGCTGCTCAGCACGCCGATCACGGCCGAGTCGGACCAGGCGACCGAGATTCAGGTGACCCTCGCCGGACAGAAATATCGGGTGAAATCGGGACGTCAGCAGGTCTTGAACCTGCTGGTCTCGACCTTCGAGAACGCGGTTGAGAAGAATCGCGAACTCCACCGGGCGAATGAGCAGTTGACGCTGGCCAAGGAAAAGCTCACACAGTGGAACGCCCAGCTGGAGTCTCTGAACGGACAGTTGGCCAAGGCCAACGACCGCATGAGCCGCGATCTGGCCGCCGCCGCCCGCGTGCAGCGTTCGCTGCTTCCCGACGACCAGCTCCAGATCTCCGGAGTCTCGATCGCCTGGAAATACACCCCCTGTGAAGAGCTTGCCGGCGACTTTTTGAACCTGGTCCCGCTCGACGACTCGCACCTCGCGATTTTCGTCGTGGATGTCAGCGGACACGGGGCGGCATCCTCGCTGCTGGCGGTCGCAGTCGGGCGATTGTTGACCGGGCAGGCTTCGGCCACATCACTGCTGGTCCGCACCGATCCGCTGACGGGCAAGCCGGCCATCACGCCGCCTGCCGCCGTCGTCTCTGAACTCAACCGTCGCTTTCCGATGGAGAGTCAGGCCGGGCTGTACTTCACAATCGCGTATGGCGTACTCAGCACCCGGACCCGCGAGTTCCGCTATGTGTCCGCCGGACATCCCGCCGGCGTCTACCTGCCGCAGGGAGCGGCTCCCATGTTTCTGGAAGGGGAGGGCTTTCCCGTCGGCTGGATTGAAGACGTGGATTACGACGAGCAGCGGATTACGCTCGCCCCCGGAGATCGACTTTATTTCTACTCCGATGGTGTCAACGAGGCGCTCAGCCCATCGGGCGAACTGTACGGCGGCGACCGCCTGCTCACCAACCTGACGCAGCGAGCGGAGCAGCCGGTTGCCGACGGGGTCAACGCTCTGTTCCAGGCAACGATCGACTGGAGCCTGCCCCAGGGTCCGCACGATGATGTCTCGATCGTGGGGATCGAGATCGAATAGCTCCCGAGTGTCGGCTGCGCGAGAACGGGTAGGTGAACCCCGGCATGGGGACTCCCAACTGACGCAGGGGCCACCCGTCATCCCTGGGAGTGAAAAGGGGCAGGGGAGTCTTGCTGCCATTCTGAGGTGAACCGTTCCTGGCTTCACCCCCGATTCCAAGGAGCCGACGCCACCGTCACCTCGACCGGGCACCGCAGGGTTTGGGCGACCACACAATACCGCTCACTCAGCTTGCGGAGGCTCTCCCGCTGCTCGGCCGTGAGATCTCCCTCCAGCTCAAACCCAACCCGAATGGCGAGAAAGCCCACGGGGACTTCCCGGACGACACCGAGAGTTCCCCGAAAATCGAGG
>JBKDUK010000485.1:0-22562 GCA_046339535.1 Planctomycetaceae bacterium
CCGCCCCCCATGCCGGGCATTCCGCCTCCCATGCCCCCCATCATCCCGCCCCCGGGACCCCCCGAGCCTTTTTTTCCCTTGCCGCCAGGCTGGCTCGACTGGGCCCACGCCCCAGTCGCCATACCCCGCAGGCCCGCAACCAAAACCCCGAGGCAAACCCAAGGGCGGATTCGTGAAACCCTCGTGACCCTATGCATACGTGCTTCCTGCTTCACGAACGAGACTGTCTTGGTGTCGGTTTGACCGCTTCGCGTCATGGCGGTGCCCCAACTGGCGTCCAATGAACCCGCGCTCCACACACCCGCCCCCAACCAATTCGCGCTGAAACACATCGCGCCGAATCTGGCCATCCCCCCGCTGATCCCTCCAACCGGAATCTCCGCTTCGCATGGCCCATTCCGGGGATTTCCGACACCGCGGTGCCGGGACGCCCCATCAGCCAGCCCAATTGAACTCTCACCAATCGAATTCACTGGGCCACGCCCCGATGGATCGAGTCCAGACACGGTCTTCTCTCGGCAAAGAACCGCCGGCCGGGCGGCCCACGGTTCGAAGGTCAAGGGGTTGACGCAAACCAGACACTGTCGCTTATCTTCTGTCGCCTATCTTCGAATCTCTCCGGCAGCCAGTCCTGTCGAAATCGAACAAGACGTGAAATTTTCCGGGAAAACTCGAAGATTCTGTCCCCAAATCCGAATCCCAACTGGCGCTCTTCGCCGGTCTCACGGTTCTCTGGATTCAAGGTGTTTGGTACGCTAACAATCTGCGTAGACGAATGTCAAGTTTTTTCGTCACTTCAGGTTGAGTTTCCCGCATGACTCCCGCTGCTCAGCCGCTCATCTACACCGACCCCTGTTTTCAGAAACATTTGACGGGAGACCATCCCGAATCGCCCGAACGGCTCAGGTACCTCACCGCCCAACTCCCTTCCCGGCCTGTCTGGAAGCAATTCACTTCCGGCGAAATCCGGACCGCAACCCCGGCGGAAATCGAACGGGTGCACACCCCAGCACATCTCCGCTTCATTCGGGAAAGTTGTCAACTTCGGCCCGGACGGATTGAGGCCGATACGGTCGTCTCCGCCGACTCCTTCACCGTGGCCCTGCAGGCGGCCGGCAGCGCGATCGCGGCGGTCGATGCCGTCATCGCAGGCCCCGCCCGACGGGCCCTGTGCCTCAGCCGCCCCCCCGGACACCATGCCCTCGCGAATGCTCCGATGGGCTTTTGCCTGTTCAATAATGTGGCAATTGCCGCGGCTCACGCGCGCGATCACCACCGCCTCGGGCGAATTCTGATCGTCGATTTCGATGTCCATCACGGCAATGGGACCCAGGACATTTTCTACGAATCTTCCGATGTCTGGTTCCTCTCGGTCCATCGCAGCCCGTTCTACCCGGGGACCGGAGCGGCCAACGAGACCGGACGCGGAGCAGGGCTGGGAACCACGTTCAACCTCCCCCTCAAATATGGTGTTTCCCGTCAGGAGTTCCGGTCGCAGTTCGAGTCGATTCTCGAACAGGCCGCCACCCGGTGCAAACCGGAACTGGTGCTGCTCAGCGCTGGATTCGACGCTCATGCCGCCGATCCCGTTGGTGATCTGGGCCTCGAAACAGAAGACTTCGCTCCGCTGACCCAGGCGGTTCTTGACATCGCTTCACAGCACGCTCAGGGACGGCTGGTCAGCCTGCTCGAAGGGGGATACCACATCCAGCATCTCGCCGAGTCAGTCGCGTGCCATATGGAAGCGCTCGCCAAGTCGTGACGGCGCGCAAATCTTCGGCGATTTGCGACGAAGCCCCCCAGTCAGAATTCGTTTCTCCAGAACCAAGTGTTCATTAGACCACCTATTTCCTCTTGAGCTGTTGGCCAGGGTTTGGGATATAGCTGCCCCGTTTGAACGTCCGTTCGGGAGTTTCTCCCCAACGCAGCTTACCCCGTGGCCGCTGGTGCCATGTCGCTCCGCGCACACTTTCTTGCCTCGCTGATCCCCCTCACTCTCGGTGCGGGCTGCAATTCCTTTCAGGGAAACCTGAACAATCAGGCGGGCATGCGGTATTTCCAGTCCGGCGACTTCACCGCGGCCAAGGACGAATTCCAGCGTGCGGTCGCCGATCAGCCGCACAACGCCGACTATCTGCACAACCTGGCTTCCGCCCTCAAGCGCGAGGGGCAAATCGAAGAAGCCGAACGGGTTTACCAGCGGGCTCTGGCGGCGAACCGTTCACACCAGCCCTCCTACCATGGCCTCGCCGCCCTGTACCGGGAACAGGGACGAGGAGCTGACGCCCGCGACCTGCTGGTTGGTTGGCAGGGGGAACAACCCTACACACCAGAGCCCTGCATCGAACTCGCCTGGCTGGAGAAGGAACAGGGCAACCTTGCGGGTGCCGAACGCTATCTGGCGCAAGCCTTGCGGATCCGCCCCAACGACCACGTCGCGGCCGCCCAACTGGGGCAGATTTACGAAGAACTCAATCAACCGGAACGCGCCTACGCCCTCTACAAACGCAGCCTTTATACGCGGTGGTATCAACCCGAAGTCGAAGCCCGACTGACCCGAATAGAACGCCGGGGTTCGGTGGAAGACCCCTCGTCCGACACCCGGATCACTGGACCTCTGGAACCCGCGTGGACTACCGGCGCCACTCCCTATCCTGGCGGACCAGGCTCCACGGTTCGCGGCCCCTCCCCCCCCACCATCGGTGGCCTGCCCCCCGCGGCTTCCAACCTGGGAGGCGATCCGGCGCACTCCGACGAATCCGAAATTGCCCAGCCTCCGCTGGTGGCTCCCCGCTGACCCCCAGCGGGTGGACAGCGATCCCCTGTGCGTTCCCGTCCGGAATTGGTTGACGGGACCCCGGGTGGCCAGTAGTTTTGCCGGTGAGGGGGCGCGGGGATTCGCGGGTTGATCCGGCGGTCTGAACAGTCGCTGGTTCTGCGCGACCAATTCATCGGAAGGAGCGCGGCAAGTGCATCCACTGTTCGATCTCACCGGCCGTGTGGCTCTGGTCACCGGGGGGAGCAAGGGGCTGGGCAAGGCCATGGCTCTCGGATTTGCCGAAGCGGGTGCCCAGGTCTTTCTCTGCAGCCGTCACGCCGACGAACTCGCGGCGGCAGCGGAGGAAATCCAGTCCCACACCGGTGCCGAAGTTGGCTGGACCACCGCCGACATGTCCCGCCGTGAGGAATGTCCCCGGCTGGCGCAGCATGTTTTGGACCGGATGGGCCGGGTTGACATTCTCGTCAACAATGCAGGAAGCAATCTTCCCCAGACGATCGACCAGATCACCGATGCCGACTGGGATCGGATCGTGGAGCTCAATCTGTCGAGTTGCATGGCGCTCACCCGGGCACTGGTTCCGCAGATGCAGGCTCGACGCTGGGGCCGCGTGATTCACATCTCTTCCATCATGGGCCTCGCTTCCAAGAGCGGCCGGAACGCCTATTCCGCCACCAAATCGGCCCTCCTCGGGCTGGCACGGGCCAGTGCGCTCGATCTGGGACGCTCGGGAATCACGGTGAATTGTCTCGCTCCGGGCCCTTTTCTGACAGACCTTCCCGCTTCTGTGCTCAGCTCGGCCGAGCAACAGGCCTTCGCCGACCGCACGGCCGTTGGGCGCTGGGGACACCCGCGTGAATTGGCCGGCCCCGCACTGTTGCTCGCCAGCGAGGCCGGCAGTTACATCACGGGGACCTGCCTCGTAGTCGATGGCGGCACCCTGGCAGGAACGTTCTAGGGCAGGAATGTTCCAGGCTCCCTCCGCCAGAGACAATCTCTTGCCGCCGGTCCTGCTCCCGCGTGGCCGACAATCGTCACTGACTGCTCCCACCGCCTGACGAAAGACATCGTGGACGCCGCCTTTCCCCAATCGCAGGGCAATCGGCCCGAGGACGAGTTCTCGAGGTTGCTCGAACGAGGCCGGTCAGGCGACCCCGAGGCGGTGGGGGTGCTGCTCAGGGACCTGGAGAAGTATCTGCTGAAGCTGGCGGAACAAGACTGGCCGGATGAACTGCGCCAGCGCGAATCCCCCTCAGAACTCGTTCAACAAGCACTGCTCCGTGTCTCCAAGGGACTTCCCCGGTTTGACGGAGCCCCTGTGCAGTGGCGGGCCTGGGCCGCCAAAATCCTCAAAAACCGGATGATCCAACGCCGCCGGTTCCACCAGGCACTGCGCCGCAATCCGTCACTGGAGGTGCCGCTGTCCCCCCTGTTCGCGGGGAGTTCCTCCAACCTGCCGATTGCCCTGTCGGAGTCAGGACCGTTGTCTCGTCTGGGGCGGGAGGAATTGCACCTCACGCTGCGGCAACTGGTCAACGAGTTGCCAGCAGAAGACCGTCAGATTCTCCAACTGCGGATCGAGCAGGATCTTTCGTGGACACAAATCGCGACTGAGGTGCAATCGACCGCCGAGGCGGTCCGGAAACGGTTTGGCAGAGCGGTGCGGGCATTCGCAGTTCGCCTGCGGGAATTGCTGCCCACCCTCTCGGAAGCAGACTCGAACGATCGCAGCGGGCCCTCGCTTCAACCGGCCTCCTGATTTTTTTGTCCGGTTTTCAGAAGGGATGGCGTTTATTGTCTTGAGTGAGGGATTCAAGACTTTGTCCTCACTTCTGAGCCTCAAAAGTCCAAACCTCGCGAGAATGTACTTTTGTCTCAGTTCCAAGAGTCGGAAACGACTGCTATGAGACCTACCGGTCACCCCCGATCCACGGGGTTGGAGGCGGTCGCGCCGTTCGATGAATTCTTGGCGGACTGCGACGATCGCCTCCAGGCCGGTCAGGCCGGTACGGTTGACTTGGCTGCGGATAACCTGGGTGCGGGTGGCTTGGAAGACAGTGTGGATTCCCCGGCTTCTCTTCCTTCCTCTGCCGGGGACCTGTCGGCCATTGTGCTTGATGCACAACTGCAGAGTGAATTGGCTGAGGCGGTAGATGGTCTGATCCTGCTCCGTGAAGTGCTGGGAAAGGATTCGTTCGCCAGTCAGCCGACTTCGGTTGGTGGGCCGACGCTGGCAGGACCAGCCCCTCCTCTGACCGTTCCCCCCAATGTGTTTCGGGGATTTGAGTACCTGCGCACACTGGGGGCCGGGTCCGGAGGCTGGGTCTTCCTGGCCCGTGATCTGTCACTCCCCCGTCGCGTGGCCATCAAGTCTCCTCGCAAACCCTCCAGCTCAGATCGCTCTGCATTGCCGGGGGCCCGGGAAGCCGCGGCAATCGCACAGCTCGATCATCCTGGAATCGTGCCGATCCATCTGTTCGACCCCGAGGCCGATCCCCCCCGAATCGTAATGGGGTACTGTGACGGCGGAAGCCTGGCCGAGTGGCTGAAGGCCCACCCTGGCCCACACCATCCCAGGTTCGCGGCACAGGTGGTGCACGACCTCTGCGATGCGGTTGGCCACGCGCACAGCCGAAACATCATTCACCGCGATCTCAAGCCAGGCAACATCCTGCTGTCGTCGATGTCTGGCACGCTGGATAACAACTCGCGGGAGACACCGCCCGCTGTTCTGCTGCAACGCTGGCGTCTGAAAGTGGCCGACTTTGGACTGGCGCAGCAGCTTGATGATCTGCCCAATCACGACATTGTGGGGACACTCCCCTACATGGCTCCGGAACAGCTTGATCCCCGACTGGGTCGGGCCGACGTCACCTGCGACATCTGGTCGCTGGGAGCGATCCTGTTCGAACTGTTGACCGGCACACGCCCCCATGCGGGCACCACCATCGCCGAGGTACAGGCCGACATCGCCCAGCATCCCTCCCCCTCCCCACAAGTGCGCAATCGGGAGCGGGGCCAATCACCAATTCCAGACCGGCTCGACCTGATCACCCGCCGCTGTCTCTGCGCCGACAAGTCCGGGCGTTATCCGTCGGTTGCATCCCTTCAGGCTGAACTGCAGGCATTCCTCACGGGGCGTCCGTCACCCGAAGCTGCGTGGCTCGAACGCTCCTGGTTTGCTGTACGTCAACCCGGTTCACAATTGGCCGTCGCCAGTTCTCTGGCAAGCGTGCTTCTGATGGCTGGTTTGTGGAGCCTTTCGAAGAATCCGGAGCCGGAGGAAACACCAAACCGTTTGGCCAACCTGGCCCCACCCCAGGTCAAAGAGCCAGCGCCTCTCTTGAAATCCGCCATCCAGCGGGAGTTTGAGAGCCAGTTCGGCCGGCCCTTCGTCCACCTTACCTTCCCGCACTACTCCCCGAGCAAATTGGGGATGTTGTTGCCGATCGAACAATTGCGGATCGAAGATCTGGCGAACCGTTCCGTCCCGGCCCTGCAACTGCAATCCCAGTCGGTCTGCCTGGCCGAGTTGACCGACGATCCCGGCGATGATTTTGAATTCAGCATCGCCATCCATCAGGATCGGTGGGAGGGGGAATGTGGAATCTTCCTGGGATTCCACATGGTTGACGAGTCGGGCACAGAGATTCCGCGGGCACAGGTCTTGCGTTTGTGTCGCGAGTACCGGGGAGGCCAACGTACGGCCTTGCTTCAACGGGCTCCGACCCGGATGCCCCCGGAAATCGACAATCTCGGAATCGACAAGGAAGGACTTCCCATCGATGAAGTCTGGATTCCTGAACTGGGCTCCGAAGGATTCCCTCAGCGTCTGAAGATTGTGGTTCGAGAAGGCCGCGTCGCCTCGATCTCGTGGAATAATCAGGACTATCCCGAACTGATCGGCGACCCCCTCGATGAGTGGTTCGAATCGCGCGACTACGGACTGCGCGGGTCGCTGGGACTCTGGTCGCTGCTGTCGACCAGCTTTTACGAACCCCGTTTCCAACGCACCGAGCCCGACTAGCCCCTTCCACAGGCCTGCCTCTCCAAACTGCTGCTTCACGTCGCAGTCGTTAGATCCCTCCATCGCTCACACCCCATGCCGTCCATTCAGATCATCTCCCCTGTCCCTGGCGAGCAATTCATCCTGACCCGCAATCCGATGACTTCGCAGGTCATGCTCCCCTGTGTCAAACTCCAGATCACCGATCCGGATCCTCAGATGAATGGGGATGCCCTGGTCGTCCGCAGCACCCAGAATCCACCCCCATCCACGAGCCGTGTACTCTCTCCCGGGGCTGCCCCCGGACAATATGAACTCACGAATGTGATGGTTGTGGGAGCCCCCTCCCCGGGAGGAGGCTACGAGTCATTCAAGGTTTGCGCCTGGGCCAGGATCGCCGGCAATACCCTCTCCGCGAACCCAGTCACGATCCAGCTCAAGGTGATCTGACGCGGGTTTCTTCCCGAAACCACTCAGCCGAGCGACTCCAGAAAGCCGCGCATCTCCCCTTCGGCATGAGAATCTGCCGCCCGCCGGGCCACCTCGATCCCGCGGACCAGCGTCTGCCGCGCACTGTCCGTGTCCCCCACCTGCGCCTGAAACTGGCCCAACTGGAACCAGGCGGGCACATACTGCGGATCCCACTCCAGCAATTGCCGCAGCCGATCAATCCCCAACTGGTGCTCGCCTTGTCCGGCCACCACCATCGCCCAGGCATAATTCAGAAAGCTGTCGCGGGGATCGGCCTCCAATTGGGCCTCGAGTTTCGCGCGTCGATTCATGTTCGGGGGGGCCAGGCAACCAACTGATCTGTAACGTCTGTCCCGGATCCAACTCAACCTGCCGCAGGACCGTTCAGACGCTCTGGATCATAGAACAGATCCTGATGAGGCCACCAGCCTCCGATCACCGGCACGGCCCCCCGCCCCCTACGAGTCATACCGTGGGCGAAATTTCAACCGAGGGTTTGCGACCGTGCGGCCAGCAGGGCGGCCCGCCGGCGCTCGAGCGCGGCACACCACTCAGCCACTCCCAGCCCATTCCGGGCACACACCGGCACGCACTCGAGATCCGGTTGGATCGCCCGGGCGTCGGCACACGCCGCGTCCACCGAGAAGGGGACGTGCGGCAGCAGGTCGGTCTTGCTGATCACCAGCATCTGGCTGGTACGGAATGCCTTCGGGTACTTTCCCGGCTTGTCGTCCCCTTCGGTCGTGCTCAACAGCAGCACCCGCACGTGCTCTCCCAGGTCATGTGATGCCGGGCAGACCAGGTTTCCGACATTCTCGATGAACAGAAACTGACACTCTGCGGACGGCAACTCGTTCCAGCCCCGCTCAACCAACGGCACCTCCAGGTGGCAGGCCCCGCCCGTGGTCAACTGCACCACCGGGGCCCAGCGAGCCAGTCGCTGGGCATCCCGATCGGTCGCGAGGTCCCCCACGAGAACCTGCATTCCAAACCGGCCACTCCAGTGTTTCGCGGTCGCCTCGAGCAGGCTTGTTTTGCCCGCTCCGGGGGAAGACAGCAAATTGACCACGAGAATTCCCCGACGGGTCCATTCCTGCCGCAATTGATCGGCTCGCCCGCGCAGGGGGGCGTCCACGTCCCGATTCAGCACCACGGTTTTGACGCTGGTGCGGCTGATGATTTTCTCTGTCATTCCTGCGGCTCCCCCCGCTTTGTGAACTGATCGAATGAGACCAGCCGAAATTCCTCCCCCGACACCACCACAGTCCTGGGACTGCCGCACCGCGGGCAAGAGAAATGAAACTGTGGGACCTCAAAAACCCCACACTGATCACACCGCGCCCGCAATGGGACCACTTCGATCTCCAGACGTGACCCCGCCAGCCGGCTCCCCGAGATCAGTTGATCGTACGCCAGTTGCACCAGCATCGGCTCAACCCCAGACAACGCCCCCACTTCCACCCGCACCACCGAGACCTCCTCGCCCCCCGACCGCTCGGCCTCACTGGCGACCATCTCAATCAAGCGCCGCACCATCGAGGCTTCATGCATACCCGGCCTCTGGGGAATCCAACTCCGGAGAAAACAATCGTTCGCCGCGTCCGCACCAGACTCGCACGATTTCTTCGACAACCTCTCCGACCACCCGCCCAAGCTGGTCGCCGGGAGTTCCCGCGACACAAAAATCTCCCCCCCAGATGCCCCACAGCCGGACGTCGTTCGGCAAACGTCCAAGGCGCTGGCCGAGAGACAGCACACCCGGAAGTGAAAAATCGTGCGTCCCGCCTCCCCAGGTGACGCGGAGTTCCTCGGTTGGCCAGCGCCACACCTGCCACTCCCGCGCTCCCCGATCTCCCCGGCAGGCATCCGCCACCCACAGCGGTCGATCGGGTCGGACCCAGTCCAGCAAGTCAATCGGGGAGGCAGCCATGTGCACGTCCCACCCGGCGAGATTCCGTTCCCGCAGGCCGGCGGCTACCCGCCACCCCGCAAGATCATCGCCATGGGGACTGCCAATTCCCACAAAGCACAGGCCGGCCCTGTCAGCGGTCATGTCGATGGACCTTCAGGAAATGAGTCGAACAGCTGATGCACGGATCGTAATTTCGCACCAGTTCCTCGGCTCGCCGCGCCAGTTCGGCATCGGGCAGCTCCAGTTGACCCGGCAGCCAATCGCGCAGGTCGTCCTCGATCTGTTTCTGGTTTTGCGAAGTCGGAGGGACGATCTTGGCGAACTCAATCAGCCCATCGCCGGTGATCTGATACCGATGAAAGATCAATCCGCGGGGCGCCTCGGTCGCGGCGCACCCTGTTCCCTCGCGGGGAGCATACGACATCCGATGGGGCCGGAAGTCCCGATAGTCTCGCAGAATCTGCAGTGCTTCTGCATAGGCCTGCACCAACTCCAGCCCCCGGGCCACGATGCTGCGATAGGGATTTCCGCAGGGCGTCTCGAATCCCAATTCATCCGCCAGACGCCGCGCCGGTTCCAACAGCCGGTCCCGGTTGAGAGCGATTCGCGCCAAGGGCCCCACGTGATAACAGCCACCGTCTGGCTGGGTTTCCGAGTGCAGCGCCGTCGAATGCGGGACGTGCACCTCGGCGAAGTGCTCCTCGTAATTCCCGACGTCGATCAACTCCCCGCGGCTGGAGGCGACACATCCCTCATTGAACGGATACTCGTCGGGATGACGCAGCGCTACGAAGTGGTAATCCCGGCAGTAGTCGGGAAACCGGAATGTGGCGACCCAGCGGGTGGCCTCGATGGCCGCCTGCAATCCCCATTCGAAATCGGGGATCAGCCGTTGCAAGGCCTCCCGTCGGGGAGCCCGGTGAAAGCCTCCCACTGCGACGTTGATGGGATGAATGGCCCGCCCCCCCAACACCTCCAGCAACTGGTTCCCATGCTTCTTGAGACGCAAGCCGCGGTTGACCTCCAGGGGATGGTCGGCCGCCATGGCCAGACCGCTGTCGTAACCCAGGAAATCGGGGGCGTGCAGCAGGTGCATGTGCAGAGCGTGGCTCTCGATCCATTCACCGCAGTACAACAATCGCCGCAGACGTCGGATCTCGGGAGAGACCTGAACCCCAAGGGCCCGCTCGAGGGCGTGAACCGCCGTCATCTGATACGCCACCGGGCAAATACCGCAAATGCGGGCCGTGATGTCAGGAGTCTCCTCCAGCGGGCGGCCGCGCAGCAGAGATTCAAACAGCCTGGGGGGTTCGTAAATCTGCAGTTCCACCCGCTCAAGCCGTCCCTGGCGGGTCTCGATGTGCAATGCCCCCTCTCCCTCGACCCGCGAGAGAATCTCGACCCGAACGGTCCGTGTATCGGTCATGTCGGGCCCCTTTCCGGCAACCGGCCCCCGGCCTCCGGCCAGCCCTGCTGCAGCCGGTCCGAGACGGTGCGGAACTCGGGGGCGGCCCCATTGAAGTTGCGAACCAGGGGAAGCAGGTCTTTTGCGTCGTGCCCCGACTGCACCAGATGCCCCACCAGCGACTCGCAGTTGCATTGCCGGGCGGGACCGTGGCAGCCAAAGCACCCCCGGTCGTACGCCGGGCAGATCGCCCCACATCCCGCCTGGGTCACCGGTCCGAGGCAGGGCTGCCCGCGAGCCACAGTCACGCACACGGTGCCGGCCCGCTTGCAGTCGAGGCAGACGGCATGCCCCGGAGTGCGCGGCCGGCGCCCCGCGACCAGCGCCGCAAGCACCTCCACCAATTGATGATGATTGACCGGACACCCCCTCAATTCGAAATCGACCCGTACGTGGTCCGCGATCGCCGTCGACTTCTCCAGCGTGCGGATGTACTCCGGCCGGGCATAGACCCCCTGCACGAATTCCGCCGTGTTTCCCCAGTTCCGCAACGCCTGGATTCCCCCGGCGGTCGCACAGGCTCCGATGGTCATGAGAAACTTCGCATCGCGGCGAACCTGCTGGATCCGCTCGGCATCATGCGCCGTCGTAATCGACCCCTCCACCAAGGCCCCGTCGTAGGGACCCGGCAGCATCCGGCTTGAGGCCTCGGGAAAAAAACAAATCTCCACCTGTCCCGCGATCGCCAGCAGTTCATCTTCGGCATCCAGCAGCGACAACTGGCAGCCGTCACACGAGGCGAACTTGAACACCGCCAGCCGCGGCCGGGAACTTGTCGCGGGCATCACAGTCCCTCCACAAACAGCCAGGGAGAAATCCGCGGCCAGTCGAAGACCGGGCCTTCCCGGCAGATGAACACCGGCCCCAGTTGACAGTGGCCGCACAATCCAATGGCACACTGCATATTCCGCTCGGTCGACAGCCAGAGGTTGCCGGGTGGAATTCCCCGTCGCAGTGCGGACTGGACCGTGTATCGCATCATCACCTCGGGACCACACGTCAGCAGCAGGGTCTCCGCCGGATCCGCCAACTCCAATCGGTCCAACAGCAGCGTCACCACCCCCACCTGCCCACACCAGTCCGCGCCCGCCCGGTCAACAGTCACCTCGATGGCCAGCCCAGCGCGTCGCCACTGCTCCAGTTCCTCCGCGAACAACAACAGGTCGGGCGAACGGACCCCCACCAGCAACGTCAGCGACCGCAGTTGCGCCCGCCGGGCCAGCAGCTGGTAAACCGCCGGGCGCAGGGGTGCCAGACCGATTCCGCCGGCCACCAGCACCACGCTTCGTCCCACAGCCTGGTCGAGGGGCCAACTCGAGCCGAAAGGTCCCCGCAGACCGAGCGTGTCCCCCACTTCCAGCTTGCCCAAAGCACTCGTCACATTCCCCGCCCGACGCACGGTGTGGGCCACCGGACCACGCGCGTCAGGATCGGCGCTGATTGAGATCGCCGCCTCCCCCACACCGGGCAGGTACAGCATGTTGAACTGCCCAGGCCGAAACCGGTAGTTCGCATGCCGCGCCGGATCGACCAGCTCAATGTCGTACGTCCAGACATCGGGCAGTTCCTGCCGGACCGTGGCGATCCGCGCCGTATCGTGCACCCAGGGATTGGCGGCCGAGGTCATGCGGGTACCTCCCCCCGCAGAGCCCGTACCTCCTCCACCAGGTCAATCCCCACGGGACACCAGGTGATGCACCGCCCACACCCCACACAACCCGAACTGCCAAATTGATCGTGCCACGAACCGAGCTTGTGCGTGAGCCATTGGCGGTATCTCGACCGGATGTCGGGGCGGACCAGCCCCCCGTTCATGTAGCTGACATCGAGGTTGAAGCACGAATCCCACCTTCGTTCGCGGGTCACCCGGTCCCCGGTCAGCTCGGCCACTTCGGCGACCGAACTGCAGAAGCAGGTCGGACAAACCTGGGTGCAATTCGTGCAAGACAGACATCGCTGGGCCACATCCGACCAACGTGGATGCTCAAGATTTCCCAGCAGCAGATCGCGGAGCCCCTCCGTGTCGAGACGCCTTTGAATCTGGTCCTCGGCCCGTTTCCGCGCCTGCCGGGCCCCTTCCCGTTCCGGTTCCGTCGTGGTCCGTCCCGGAATCTGCCGCAGCCATTCGGCACCACGTTCCGACCCGACGGCCACAGTGAATCCCGCGTCAGTCTCCGTCAGTGCCAGATCGTATCCGGTCTGGCATTCCGGCCCGGTCTCCATCGATGTGCAAAAACAGGTAGCCGCCGCCTGGGTGCAATTGACCGCGATGATCATCGCAAGTGCCCGTCGCTCGGCATACACCGGATCGACATACGGCCCATCCAGGAAGACCCGATCCTGGATTCGCAGGGCGGCCAACTCGCAGGCCCGCACCCCCAGGAAAGCGTATTGGGGAACCGGTTGATCCGCCGGTGACATGGCCCAGCCGCTGGCATTCCGCTCGGCGATCGACAGGGTCGTCAGGGGCGGAAACAGGTATTTCTTCCAGGAGTGCGGCCCGACCACATAACCGAACAACTGGTCGTCGGCGCGTCGCTCCAGGCGATACAGCCCTGGTTCCTGACGGTCCGTCCAACCGGCGGGCAGGTCTTCGACCTTGCGGATCGGACCATACACGATGGCTTCCTGGTCCACCTGCGGACCAATCACCTCATACCCCTTCGAGGCCAGGCCGGTCATCAACTGCTGCAGGTCGCCTCGGGACCACACGACCGCGTCGGCCCGAATCCCCGCCTGCGGTTGGCGATCGGCATTGCCGGGGGTCATGCTCTCCCCCCTGCCGCCGGGAACACGGAAATATCCGGGGACTCGCGCGAATACAGGTCCAGCAGTTGCAGGCGGGTTGCCGTCAACCGACGGGAGACCGCCCAGGCCAGCCGCCGCATCACCTGATAACCGACCTCGTGATCGCGGTCACACAAGGCGGCCAGGTCTCCCCCCGCAAAGGACACCAGACGCACCTCTGTTTGGGCAATCGCAGTCGCGGTTGCGGCTCCTCCTCCCAGGAGGGCCGTCCAACCCAACAGTTCTCCCCGCCCGACCGTCAACAGCCGAACGCTCCCACGGCCTGGAAACCGCATTTCCAGGGCCACAGTTCCCGATGCGACCACCGCAATACTGTCGGCCGCCTCCCCTTCCCGAAACAACACCGTCCCCGCCCGACACTCGCGGATGGTCGCCAGAGAAACCAGGCGTTCCAACACAGAATGCGGCCAGGCCGCAGAGAGTTCGAGGGTCCGCAACTCCTGCAGAGTGGCGTTGTGTCCCGTGGACGGGGTCATATCGGTCTCTTCACAGAAAAGATCCCGGCCACAATGCCCCCCACCCGGCGCAACCCACTTTGGGGTTAAGGGAGCCCAGGGACCGGGAGGGCCAGACTTCGGGCGGTCATCACCCGCAGTTCCCCAAGTCTAGCCTCAAGCCCGGTCACTGCCAACCACTTGCCGGGTCGGTCTTCCGCCGGGAGCCAGCTAGGAGACCGACCGCCAGTGGGTCGACTCACGGGGTGCCGTGTAGTTCACGGCAAGATGCGGAGTCTCAAGGCGAATCTGCCCCTTCGTCAGGCTCTGGCAGCCCGCCTCGACCAATCCCCCTGTCAGCAAGGTTCGCTCCACGGGGTAGGGGGACTTTCCTGTCAGGAAGGTCTCCTCCGCTTTCGACATCAACGCAGCCGAATACATCACATTCGGGGTGGGTGGCAGATAGAAGAGGGTCGACAGAGGTTGGGTTTGCCCCTTCAGCCGCACAGCCACATTAAAATCTCCGACCAGCCCGTTCATCAGCAGCATGGTCGCCTTCAGTCCGTCCGCATACTCGAACCGGTAGGCCACCGGATCCTTCACCCACTCGCGGATTTGTGCCGGAGTGGGATAGCGGTGGCTGAAGGTCTCGGGCTGGTTCAGCGTCTGGGTGCGCGACAGGCAGGCTTCAAACAATTGGGGATCCCAGCCTCCCGCCCCCCACGAGGTCGCCTCCATCGCCTTCCAGACGGCGTCCCCCCGCAAGGCCTGCAGGGCCACCACACCGGTCTCCCCCCCCTTCCGCCGCTCGACCAGGCACTGCATCATCTCCAGACAGTGAAAGTCGTAACTGTCGATCGAACCAATCGAGACCCCCAGCACCTCGTCGACCTCGGCGCCATACGGCAGATCCACGTCGGGCATCCGATAGGTCACCGGCAGCGACGAACCCGCCGTAAACGCGAAGTTCAGTTCTTTCGAGATGTCGACCATCTCCTTCGCCCACGCCCACTTCCACGACAGATGCTTGTCGTTGAAGACCGGAACGGAACGTCCGTCCTTCCGGAACACGTCGGTCACCGCCTTGAACAACTCGTAGCGTGGATACTTGGTCTGGCCATACTCACTCCGCGGATACCGGCCGTGCTCACCAATCACCAGAACGGCGTCCACCGCCAGACGGTCTCCCCCACACCGCAGCGCTTCCGCCACGCTGGGGTAGATCGGAAATTTGAACTCCTCGGATCGGCCGCGGGACAGATCGCCTTCAGGAAACTGGTCGACATACGCCGAAACGACATCCAGAGGTGGACGATGCCAGCTCCCCTGCCGCGGATACCCCACCAGAAACCGCTCGGCCATATGCCAGGCATGAGACCGGTAGCGCCACTCGGTGGTCACCACCGCCAAACGCAGTTTCTTTTGAGGCTGCGCCAGCAGCGGGGCAGTCCCCATTCCAGCCAGAGTGGCGGCTCCCGTCCACTGCAAAAACTCACGTCGATTCCACATGGTACATCCGGCTCAGGTCGTTCAAAAACAAGGTTTCCGGCCGGGACTGGCTTGCGAGCCGCTCTCCGGCCAGGATCCACACGTCACAGCAATTCCTCGATCGGTCGGCCATTCGGAACGATCGGCACAGGTCTTCCCGCAAAATCCGCAAAGCTGGTCTCGAGGGGAACCCCCAGGCAGCGGTACCAGGTCGCCAACAGATCATTGGGGCTGAGGGGACTCTCCACCGGTTCATCCCCCTTGGGTCCGCTCGAACCGATCGCCTGCCCCATCCGCAGGCCCCCTCCCGAGAGAAAGACCGACATGGTCCGGGCCCAGTGCTCGCGTCCGGGCTGTCCCTGGTGATCGCTCAAGCGGGGTGTATGAGACATTTCCCCGGTGACGAGGAACAAGACCTCCTGGTCGAGCCCCCGTTCATGCAGGTCATCCACCAGGGCTGAAACCACCTGGTCCAGCACCGGCAGCCGGATCTTCATCTGTTCGAAGATATTCCAGACACTGGCATGATCATCCCAACTGAAGGCCTTCTGACCGGGAACGCACGGAAAGTCAATCGTCACCAGGCGAACACCCGCCTCGACCAGCCGCCGGGCCAACAGGCACTGTTGACCAACAGCATGCCGGCCAAAACGGTCGCGGACAGATTCGGGCTCGCGGAGCAATTCGAATGCCTCCCGCACCCGCGACCCGGTCAGCAGTGAGACCGCCTTGCGATCGAACCGATCCATCGCATCCATCAGCCGCCGCTGGTCGATCGTCCGTTCGAAGTGATCGAACCGCTGCTGCAGCGACAGCCGCTCCGCCAGCCGGTCCCCCGTCAGTTCGACCAGTTGGAGATTGGGAACCTGAAAATCGGGCTTGTTCGGGTCGGCACTCACCACGAAGGGGGCCAACCCCCCTCCCAGATAGGCCGAGCCGTGGTAGCGCAGCAAGGGCATCGCCACATGCGTGGGGACTCCCTCCGTCCGATCCCCCAGCGTCTTCGACGCCACCGCCCACAGGTCGGGATGCTTCGGGGCAAACGGGGGCATCTCGACCGGCTCTCCCGGATAAGCCGAGAGCATGGTATGCGTGCTGTTCACGTGCCCGTTGCTCTCATGGCTGACCGACCGCAAGAGCGAAAAACGATCGGCACGCTGTGCCAGAGCGGGCAGATGTTCCGAGATCTCAATCCCCGGCACATTGGTCCGGATCGGTGCAAACTCACCCCGGTATTCCCGGGGGGCCTGGGGCTTGAGATCAAAGGTCTCCATATGGCTGGCTCCGCCCCAGAGCCAGAGCACAATCAACGACTTGCCCGGGGTCTTGGCGTCGGACGGGGCTCCCGACGCCAGCAGGCGCTCCAGGTCCGCCAGACAGAGCCCTGCTCCTCCCAGACAGCCCGCCTGTAAAACGGACCGGCGCGGCAACGTCCCTGCACAGCGTCCTGGATTGCTCACCCGCTCGAACATGATCGCAACCTCCTCGTTTCGGCCTGCGGCAATCATAAACGATCACTTGTGCGAAACCCAGTGTCCGATCCTGGGGATCGAAAGCACTTCTCCGGAGAATCGGTGACCGACATCAGCGCAAAAAACGGCCCCGGAAAGGCGGATGCCGTTCCGGGGCGCGATGCCTGTCGGAGGAACACGGACGTTTACTTCTTGAACTGTTGCAGTTCGAACTGGGCTCCCCGGTAGGCCGAAAGGGAGAACAGATTCGAGGCGAATGCCTTTTCGAAGTAGTCGCGGGCTTTTTCGGGTTCCTTGGTCAGAATGGCCGCCTGTCCCAGGAAGAAGTGCGCTTCGCACAATTTCTGGCGTTTTTCGAGTTCCGTCCCCTCATCCTGCGAGGCCCGCAGCAGTTCTTCGTCGGTCATCAGTCCATCGCACATTTTGCAGAGAGCGCCAATCCAACCGATGGGAGGCATCTCCTGATCCATGGTCCGCTGAATCAGCGCCTTGGCCTCGCTGTCTCGCCCCGACCGCTGCAGGGCCAGCCAGTACCAGGGGACGATCCGCACCAGCTTGTTGTCGATCCGCATCGCACGGGCGAAATCGTCGGCGGCGGCCGGATAGTGCTTCGCACAGAACTCAGCCACCCCCCGCTCTTCAACAATCGTGGGATCATTGGGGTTCGACCGAACGGCGAGCGTCAGATCATCCACGGCTCCTTGCACGTCCCCCTGGGCCAATCGGGCCCCGCCCCGCAGCCGGACGGCCATATTGCGGGTGCTCAGGTCACCTGCGGCCCGGGTCGCCTGCTGAAAATCTCCCTCGGCCGCCTTGGCCTGCTGCATATCGAACTGGGTGATTCCCCGGTTGATGTAACCAATCGCGAACTTGGGATCGAGTTCGAGAGCCTTCGAGAAGTCGGTCAGGGCGCCATCGAGATCTCCCCGGCCCCTGCGGAAGTTCCCCCGGTCGTTGTAGGCGATCACCGCGGTCGGGAACCGCTCGATGGTTTCGTTGAAGGCCTCTTCAGCCTCTTCAGTCTGTCCCAGAAAGGCCAGGCTGGTCGCCCGCCGCAGGTGGGGAGCCAGCAACCTCGGAGCCAGCTTCGTCGCCTTGGTGAAGTCCGATGCAGCAGCCCGCTGATCGCCCTTGGATGCGAGGGCCATCCCCCGCTGGTAGTGCAGGTTCCCCTTGTCTTCCTCCGAGAAATTTTCCCCCGTCGGCTTGTCGAGCAACGGAGTCACCCACTTGATCGCGGTTTCCAGGTGTTCCGCCTTGTTCTCCAGCTCGCCCAGAGCGGTCATGCCATAGATGTACGGCACATTCAGCCAGGGGAACTTTCCCTCCCCCTCCTTGAGAGCACTCCGCGAGTCGGCGATTCCGTCGCGGATCTGCTTTCCATCACGGGCCGCCCGTCCCAATTCAATCTTCGCACTGGCCCGCAGGTGATAGGCAACATGCGGATTGTCTTTGGGAAACTGCTGCAGCAACTGATTGGCAAGGTCGATCACGCGCTTGTAATCACCCCGCTGGTACGCCTCGTCCGCCTGGCTGCGGAGCAAGTTGGCCCGCTCATTCACGGTCGCGGTCGCCTGGCCGGCCTCCTGACCTGCCACCGGGGCAACACCCGCGGCTCCCAACCAACCCAGCACCACGACCAGAGCCACCACGGCTCGCAGCCCACGAACCATTCCCAATTGTGCGTCCTGCAACATCTCAAACTCCTCAAGTCCTCGGGGGAAACCTCTTCAGCGCGCGGTACTATCCGCATTTTCTTTGAAGTTGTAAAGATCCCCGCCCTCTCTCCAGACCGCAAAATCGGCCTGCTTTTGCATTTGCGCGAGAATCCGGGAAGTCTGGGCAAACCTTGCCGGCACACTCTCCCCCACCGTGGGTCCCCTCTCTGCCGGGCTCTCATTCGCCTGTCTGGCAGCTGCCAGCCAAATCCCGCGTTCGCTTTATCGAGGAGGAGTCAGATATCGGCGTTCCACCTTCGCCAACACAGTACCGATCCCATGGTACCCCACCGAGATTCGCCCCACATGGGTCAACAGGTCATAGGCCAGCCAGCGGTCCCAGCCCCATTCCGCCTCGAGCCACAAGATCAACTGGGCATAGGCGTGGGGAATCGAACGCTCCATGGGGCTTCCACTGGCCACACAGCCGATGTCCGTTTCGGTTTCAATCCGGGGCCAGGATGGGCGGGCCCCCTTCCGCAGTTCGACCCGCACCGTCGAGATCGCGGGCATTTCCAGTCCGTTGGCCGAGAGCTCCCCATGTCCCTGAGCGGCATGCGCATCCCCGAGGTACAAGTGGCCTCCCGGGACAAACACGGGCAACACCACCGTCGAGCCGGGGCAGACCTCGATCAAATCCAGGTTTCCACCGTGGGGCCCCGCCGGGGCGGTGGTCGGACAACCCCAGTCGGGGGCGGTTCCCAGGCAACCGAGCATGGGACGGTAGGGAATCCGGATCGTCTCCGACCAGTGGATCTCGCCGTCAACGATGGGGCAGACATGGGCCCCATGGGGACATCCCTCCCCCAGCCACTCACTCAGTTGCCGGGCCCCTCCCGTGTAGGTCGCGCATTGGCCAATGGCCGGTTCGATCCGTTCGATCGTCACTGCGAGAGCATCTCCGGGCTCGGCCCCACGGATGGAAATGGGGCCCGTCACGGGATTGCTGTAGGGCATCTTCGTTTTGTCGCGTCGATCCCCCGGGCGACGGATCTGGCCCGATAACGCATCTTCGGAAATCACCCGGATCGTCTCTCCCGGGTCGATCGTCAGTCGCACTGGATGGGTGCGATTGAATTCGTAGTGGATCACGTCGCGATCAAGAGTTCGCATGGCTGCTCCTGGCACAGACTGTCGGCTGATTTGACCCAGCACCATATCAGGCCCGACAACGCACAGCCAAGCGGCCAAATGGTCGCTGGGCGGCGGTTACGTCCCCTCCCACCTCACCCCCGGCGAGCACCCCGTGTTCACAAAGAAAAGTCCGGGGGCGGAATGACCGTCAAAGTCGTTCCGCCCCCGGGATCACTCGCTGCCTCAGCGCCTCAAACCAACCCGATCATGGGGCCACAGTAATGGACACATTCGAGGCGGCTGAGAAGCTGTACGACGGAAGCGCCGGAGGAGTGAACGGAGGTGCTTCGCCGATCTCATACCGCAGATTCACCGTGCCGGACACTGTACTGCGGGTGGTTGAGAAGGTGACGCTTCGCAGCAACGTCTGAATTCGCGACTGGGTGGCAGAGCCATCGTTGAGGAACGTCACGAGCAGAGTCGCACTCGACCCAGACGAGAGGGTGTAGGTTCCGATCTTCACGCTGCTGACCAGGATTTCACCCGCAGTAGTCCCCGTGAAGGTCACCCCCGAGCCAGTGCTGATCCCAAGCCGGTCGGCTGTATTTCCACCCGAAGTGATTCGCACCCGCAACTGACAGTTGAAGAACGCCCACGGTGTCGCGGCCGTGTAACCGGTGCCATCCGGATCGGTGGGAACTCCATTCGGCGCCATCACCACCGCGGGCGCGGGCGTCCCGGTCCCTCGGTTGTAAGTCGCGGTGGTCGCAATCCCACTGAGTGTCGGCAGGTCATTGGTTCCCACCACCCTCACCGTCTTCAGGGCGGCGATGCTCGCCCCGGCGTTCCCATCACTCACCACAAAACTCACCGACCGATCCTCAATCACCGGCGCCTGGCTCACGTTCTGGAACATGATATTCCGCGCCAACGACTGCACCAGAGCCACGGTGGCATTCGAGTTGAACGAGACCACCAAGGGCGTGGTGCCCGTCCCCCCGGCCCAAGTCCCGATATTGGTATACGTCGTGACACCTGCGGCACTGGTGACATACCGTACCTGGTCTCCGTCCAGATTGAACCCGCCGCTGTAGTTGACGTTGCGGATCGTCAGGCGGTCATCGGCAGTCCCGTTGGCCGCGAAACTCACCGTCAACGACCCGTTGTTGAAGACCGTCGTATCCACATCGGTCACCGTGATCCCCCCATCGATCGTGATGGCGGGGGCAATCGAGGCTCCCCCCTCCGTGAAGGTCGTGGCGCCAGCACTGGTCGTGACGACCGGCACGTTGCCCAACAACACGCTCACATCCTTTGTCGCTCCCGAACTGGTCCCGCCATCTCCATCGTTGACCTCGAACTGAATGGTCCGGGTCAATGTGCTGGGGACCGATTCCGTGTTGGCGAAGGTCACCCGGCGTGCCAGGGCCTGGACATTGACCGCATTCGCCGCCGCGTTCAGGGTCACCACCAGAGCATTCCCACCGGATCCATTCTGGGTGATGGTGCCGATCTGCGTTCCCTGGTAGAAGACATTGGCTCCAGTCACACTGATTTGCCCGGTTCCGGTCCCCTGCGAGCTGATCGCCAGCACGTCGCCGGTCGACAGTTCATTTGTGATCGTCACCTGCAGGTAGCCGGTGTCAAAGTCCGCAGAATCAGTGTCCGTCACTGTCACGCCAGCGTCGACAATCACCCCGGGTTGCAGCTTCGTGTACGTGATGGTTCCACTGGTCGTCTCAACTTCCGGCGGATTATTGGGAATCGGCAGAATCTCAGCGCTGGAAGTCTGCGTCGGACTGTTCACCACATAGTTCGCCGACTCGGTCCCCACCGGCGTGATCCCGGTCACACTCACCGTCCAGGTCCCGATCGCCGAGTCCGCGAAGGTCGCGGTGTAGGTGTAGCTCAGCTTGGCTTCTCCCGCATCAACAGCCACCCGGTCATCCGAGACAAACGTCAGCGTGGCGTCGGTCGTTCCGTCGTACAGCTTGTTGTCGGCGGTAAATACCGGGGTCACCGTGCGGACCGTGATATTGGCCGTCGTCGACGGAACTGACCCGGTCAGGGTGTAGTTCCCCGCATCCGCCCCGCTCAGCCCCGGACTCGTGAGCGTCACGGCCTTGTTGGTCCCCACGTTCTTGTTGTCGAAGGTCGCTGTTCCGGTCAGCGAGACCGTATCCCCAACCACCGTCCCCACAAAGTTGGAGCCAGCAATGGTCGCCGCCGTCGTCCCGTCATAGGTCCGGTTCGCCGCCGTGAAGGTGGCGGTGATGGACTTCGCGGTGATGTTGGCCGTACGGGGCGTCACACTGGAGATCTGGTAATTCCCTCCCTGGGCGCCTCCCAGCGTCCCGGTCGCCGTCACCGGTTTGTTCGTCCCGACGCTCTTCGTGTCATAGGTCGCCGTGACGCCACTGACGGTCACAATGTCATCCCCGAGAACCCCGAGAATATTGCTGCCCGTCACCGTGGCGGAGGTTCCCCCGTCATAGGTCTTGGTCGCCTCGACCGTGAACGACAAGGTCACACCGGCCTTCGTGATGTTGGCCGTGGTGGTCACACTCGGGGCGGGGAGCTGGTAATTGCCCGAGCCCACGCCCGACAGGTTCAGACCAGTCACGTTGACGGTCTTGCCGTCTCCGGCGTTCGCATCGACGAAGTTCGCCGCTCCGAAAGTCACCGACAACGTGCCGACGTCAATCGCCAACTCGTCGGTGCTCAGAGTCACGCTGGCGGTCGTCGTCCGGTCATACGTCTTGTTCGACGCGGTGGCGGTCACGATCAGGTCGCGCTTGGTGATGTTGGCCGTGGTATTGGCCACCGACGTCAGGGTGTAATTCCCCGCATCGGCTCCAGCCAGCGACCAGCCCGACAAAATCCCCGCAATCACCGTCTTGCCATTGGCCGCACTCGAATTCGAGAACGTAGCGGT
>JBKDUK010000486.1:0-2658 GCA_046339535.1 Planctomycetaceae bacterium
TCGGCTGCAGGGCGCTTGGTGTCGCTCCGTTCCAGCGCATCGCGGCCGGCAGTTCCCTTCTCGGGGACCGCCTGCTCGGCGGGAGCTTTCTCGGGCGCCGGTTCGCGGTGCGGCCGCAACGGGGACGCGGGGCGCGAGGGCTTCTCTGCCCCCCGCACGGGCTGCGAAACGGCCGGCGTTTCCGGGCTGTCAGGGACAGGGGAAGCCGCACGCTCACTTGCCGCGGCGGAGGCAGCCGGGGTGACGACGCCTGGGGCGGCAGGCTCTTCTTCCTCCCGGGAGGGTGCGGGGCGGCCGGGAGTGGCCACCAGACGGATCGTCGGAACCTTCCCGCCAACCATCCGCGGGGCATCGCGCAAGGGAGGGGCCACAGCCGGGGCCTTTGGGGCTTCGCCCGATTCCCGGCCTTGGCTCTTGATGAACTCCAACACCCGGTCGCGCTGCTCTTCCGAGATGCTCGACAGGGGCGAGTCCTTCAGGTCGATGCCCAGCTTCTGACAACACCCGATCAGGACTTTGATGTCCATCTCGAGTTCTTTGGCAAGCGAAAAAATCCGAATCTTCAACAGCCTGTCTCCCAGGGGGCCTCAAGACCCCACGGTTCTTGGAACCGCCAGGGCCACCACAATCCACGGCATCGCGTTGCCTGGCTGGGCGTTGCAAGGCACTTCACTGCAACGCACAGGGGCAAATTGCCTAGTGCGAATCCACAGCGATGAACCATCGCCGCTGAACACCGGCCACCGTGAACTGCACCACAGAGTCGAATGATCAACCGACAATCTTCACCCAGCACACCCGAGGCCCACGGCCTCGTGTGGGACAAACAGATGCGGGATGACGGGCATCCCCAGCATTCGTTCGCCACTTCCCATCATTCGCCCCGAATGTCCCGTGGCCGAGAAGAACGCCAACCCCTTTCCGGGGTGATGGCCTTCCACTGCTCGCGTCGAGTCTCTCGTTGCGTGTCTCTTCCCGAATCCCCAAGCCGTTCCCACATGCAGCGATCCATCAAGTTGCTCGATCTGTCTCTGATCGGCAACTCGCGATCATCCATCATTCACCAGGAATGATGCGGCAGCAGGGTGTCTCGACTTCTGGTCCTGGGGGCCTCCTGGGCCAGGCTCCCACAGGGTCTGTTGCTGAAAGCCCACCATCGAGCGGGCCTTCCCCCATCCTGTTCTCAATGACTGCTGTTAGTGACTGGCCGCCGCCCCCCCCTCATTCGAACTTTCCTCGACAGACGCTGTTTCTGTTTCCTGGGCGGGAACCGCCGTCTCTTCCGACTCGGGAGCCGCTGTCGCTTCGAGGTTCTCCGCCGGAGGCTCCTCCACGACTGCTGACTTCGCTCCCGGGGTCCGCGCTGGGGACCTGGGAGGGAGCGTACCCGCCGCCTTCTGGGCCGCCTGCTCCGCTTCCAGCCGTTCGGCTTCCTGCTCGGCGTATTCGACCACCCCCATGCATTCGTCTTCGCTCAACCCGGAGAGCTCGGCCAGTTGGTCGAGCTCGATGACCGACAGATCGTCGAAGGTGAAGAAACCCTGTTCAATCAGGTTCTCGGCCATTTCGGGGGGAGCCCCCGGAATCGAGCTGAAGGCCTCAAGCGACTTGTCGAGCTTCTCGTTCAGCTCGTCGCGGGTCATGATGTCGATGTCCCAGCCCACCAGCTTCGACGCGAGCCGCACGTTCTGGCCCCGTTTGCCGATCGCCAGCGACAACTGGTCATCCTTCACCAGAACAATCACCCGGCCCAGCATCGGGCACAGGATGACCTCTTCCACTTCAGCCGGCTGAAGGGCGTTGGGGACCAGCACCTGCAGCGAATCGTTCCAGCGGACGATGTCGATCCGCTCGCCCGCCAATTCTTCAACGATGTTCTTGATTCGCGAGCCACGGACACCCACGCAGGCCCCGACCGCGTCGATCTTCTGATCCAGGCAAGAGACCGCCACTTTCGAACGATAACCCGCTTCGCGTGCCAGCGACCGAATGTCGATCACCTGCTCACTGATCTCGGGAATCTCGATTTCAAACAGCCGTCGTACCAGGTCGGGATGCACCCGCGACAGCACAATTCGCACGCGGGCGCCTGCCTTGCGCACTTCCAGCACGACCGCCCGCACCCGTTCCCCGACCCGGAACGATTCACCGGGGATCTGCTCGCTCTTGGGGAGAATGCCCTCCACCTTCCCCAGGTTCACCGCCGCGGTCGAGCCTTCAAACCGGGTGATGGTGCCGTTGACCAACGAGCCCCGCATCGACAGATACTCGTCAAACAGGGCATCCCGCTCCGCTTCGCGGATCTTCTGGATCATCACCTGCTTGGCGCTTTGGGCCGAGATCCGCCCCAGAATCTCTCCCAATTGCTCCGAATCAATCGGAGCCCCCTCTTTGATCACCGTCGTATGACCGGTGATCCGGTCGATTTTCGACTCCAGGGGGATCTCTTCGCCGTAATGCTTGCGCGCCGCCGACAGGATTGCCTGTTCGAGCACTTCGAACACAATCTCTTTATCAATGTTCTTGTCGCGATGGATCGCGTCGACCGTCCGCAGCACTTCGGCGTCGTTCATGATCTTCTTCAGTCCTTCGTCCGCTCCGCCAACAAAAAAGGCGGGAGTCGAGCTCCCACAGGCAACTCGCCGACTCTCCGCCAGA
>JBKDUK010000487.1:0-16581 GCA_046339535.1 Planctomycetaceae bacterium
CAATATCGCCGAGACCGACGGCGACATGCTGATGGATACCCGCGGGATGGCGGAACTCGATCTGCCCGATCTGCAGTGTCACTTCCGCGGTCTGGATCCCAATGGACTAAGCCGCGTGTTGTTCAACACCGCGATTTACCTGGTCGAACAGGGGCCCGTGATCGAGTCAGGCCATACCATCCAGGGAATCGAACCCGGTTCGAAGTGGATCTGTCAGCAGGAAGACGCCCTGATTGGTCCCGAGCGAACGGTGCTGGATCTGAATCCCGGCCCCCCGTTCGCGGCGGGTGACCGCGGTGCGTGAACGGTCGGGTCAGCCAGCCGCTGTTTCCACCCCTTGTGGCTGACGGGAGTCGCTGCCGTCCTGGGGGGCGACTTGGGTTCCTGGGGGGAGCGTGCGCGGCCTGACACCTCCCAGAGCATTGACGCTCGAAAAAACTGCGGATCACAGCCGGGGTGAATGACACCCCGGCTTACCTGGCGTTGTCTGCAATCTGACCCCCGTTCCTGAACAGACTCCAGCGACATTGACCTCTTCCACCTCTCCCGGAATGCCCGCTTCGGCCTCGGCTGCCGATCCTTCGGGTGAATTGCGGCCGTTGTGTGTCGAGGGGGGTGGTACCCTCCCTCATCCAGACCGACCTGCTGCATGAGTCGATTCTGGCCCTGCGGTGGCGCTCTCCAGGGCGGATGCTCCGTCTGCTGCCGAAACTGGAAAACGACCAGAGATTCCTTAAACAAACCAGCCGGCCGGGGAGATCTGGTGTCAGATGTACTTGTCCCCCCGGACCACGGAGACCGGGCTGAGATAGGCGATGATGGCGAACCTGGGGAAGTAGTCGTGGGTCAGGGTGTTGAGCAACTGATCAGCCACCCCGGGCGAGACAATGGTTTCGAGCTTGATGTTGGCCCCCAGCGTCTCGCTGACGCGCCGGTGTCGGGAACCGGAGCCCTCGCATTCGGTCAACGTATGTCCTTTGGCACCGGCTTTTGTCAATTCCCCCAGGAGGCGTTCCTTGAGGATGGCTTCACACACAATGGTCAGCAGCGTGAGTGGGGTGGTGTCCATGATGGTCCTCGGGTCAGTGTGCGGCCAGCAGGGTGGCCATCTGGTAATACTGGGGAATTCCCAGCACGATGTTGAAGGGGAAGGTAATCGCCAGGGCGGCCGTCAGGTAGTAGGTCGGGTTCGCCTCGGGCAACGTAATGCGGACCGCGGGGGGAGCGGCTATGTACGACGCGCTGGCCGCCATGGTCCCCAGGACCGCCGCCCCTCCGATCGACAGCCCCGACCAATGCCCCAGCAACACCCCCAGCCCGCCATGCAGCACCGGGAGAATCATTCCGAAACCGAGCAGGAACAGTCCGACCGACTTCAGATCACCCAGCCGGGCGCCGGCGGCCAGCCCCATTTCGAGCAGGAACAGGGTGAGGGCCCCTTTGAACATTCCTTCGAAAAACGGCTTCACCGGCTCATAGCCCTGTTCTCCCATCAGGCAGCCGATGATCAACCCCCCGACCATCAGGATCATCGACCGGGAAGTCAGCACCTCGTGCAACACCTCGGCCATGGGGCGCGGGGCCTCCGCGGCCGACTGCCCCGCCTGCTGGGCGGCCCGCTCCCGGGCCATCTGGATCGCCCCGATCGCCAGAGCGAGCTGGATCCCCGGAATCTCCAGCAGAGTCAGCAGCGTGGGCAGGAAGCCTTCGGCCGGCTGGTTCATCGTCTGCACAAACTGCTGGGCCGCAATGAAGGTCACCGCCGAGACCGAACCATAGTGGGCGGCGATGCCCGCGGCATCGGCGATGGGAAATCGTCCCAGACGGCGGAGGACGAGATACGCCGACACCGGTGTGAACAGCCCCAGACCGACGGTGACCACCGCCGGCCAGAACAGCGCATTCAGCGAAGTCTGCGAGAGTTCCACCCCTCCCTTCAGCCCCAGCGCCAGCAGCAGGTAGATCGAAAGCGACGCATAGAGATCCCGGGGAAGCGACAACTCGCTCTTCAAAAGCCGGGAGACAATCCCCAGCACAAAGGCCAGCGCCAGCGGCGACGCCAGGTTGACCTGTAACACATCCCACATCGAATCACTCCGGGCTGACGTTGATTGGTTCGCGTACGGAAATACGCGAACTAAAGTTCGTACATTAGATGTCGTCTATTGGCGGGTGTCAACCGCAGTCCAAAGATGATGGCCCTCGTCCGGTCCGGTCCTTCCGCTTCGGTTTGTCTGGGAAGGGAGGGCGTCCGTGCTCCGGAATTCCCCAATCACCGCCGAGTTGAGGGAAGAGCCTCGGATAACGTCGTTCAGTGAAGCCTAGGTCCAGATCGGCCGACAGTTTGTGAGCGGTTGGTCCTTGGGAGCACATCCGCGATTTCGTCCGTCTGTTCGTCGGGTCGCTTGGATGAGAGCCCCCCTGTTACAGGGGAGCTTCGGGGACAGAACCATCCCGAGGCCGCTCTGATCAAGGGGCAGGCGAGTGATTGGAGATGGTGTGCCTGCGCCAACCTGACGGCCTCGCGGACCGAATCCCGAATCGAGCCCTCTGAATCCCGCCAGAGCCGGGTGAGCCCGGCGACGTGGATGACTCCTCGAAAAGGGGAGCTTTCCGGCTGCGGTCTGTGCGGCTTCTCGGAGGAGAATTGGCCCCCACCGAGTGAGTTCCCGGAAGGGGGCCGGTTCCTGCTCGCCGTTTGATGGCCCCGGAATCCCCCTGCGGCAGCAACAGCCACGATGGGATCAGGTTGTGGTTCCCGGGGTTGGAAATTGCGTCCACCGGCTGTTCAGGCAGATCGCCAACAACGACTTCGACCTCTCGATGATTCGTCGATTGGCTCAGCCTCGAACACGGTTTTCGTGGCCGCAGTAGGGGCCACGCCGTCGCTCCACCTCCCGCCGCGACGGGCCCGCCACCAGCCAACTCAGCCATGCCCCGCTGTTGCCGCTCCAATCGAAAGCAGCGTGGGCGACGCTCAATCCAGGTCAGCCAGCAGTTCCGCCCAGGTTTCGACATCGAGAATTCGGAGAATCAACGTCTCGATCAATCGCACATCAGAGATCTGCGTCATCGTCCGTCGAACTTTCGGTGGCGGTGTGCCAAACCGCTTCGTTCCCTGGACCAGAAGAATTCGCCGGGCTTCTTCCGCACGGCCTGCTTCCCGACCTTCCTGGCGACCTTCCTGACGGCCTTCCTGCCGGCCTTTTTCGCGACCTTCCTTTCGGCCTTCTCGCAGGCCCTTCTCTCGACCCTCTTCCAAAATCGCCTGGTAGGTGACCGATTCTTTCATGGAACGAACTCCTCGCAACAGTTGGTTGGCAAACGCCTGCTCATATTCTAGCCCCAGCAGAATGAGGGTGGCAGTCCATAATGAATCGGCCACCGAAGGGGCTGCCTCGCAATCCAGTCGCTGCGTCATCTGACCGATCAACCCCGGCAATTCCAGCTTGGCCACGTTCGTCAAGGGGGCCAGAGGGAGTGTCCCCAGTCCTCCCTCCAGAATCGCCTCGGGGGGCAACTGCCACAGCCGGAGCAGGTCGTATTCGAATGAGAGATAGGGTTGGCTATGCGGTATCCGCCACTCCACCTGCCCCGTGAGCTCTTTGCCATCGGCGTCGGGCCGCAGCAAGATCACCTGCGTGCGGATCGGCAACTCGTGCCGAATTCCCAGCAGCACGTTGTAATGCAACAGCCGTCGCGGAAGAGTCACATCCCGGCTGGCCTGAAATTCGAGGTGCAGAATCCACGGTTTGGCGGACTCGACCCGCAAGACCTTGTCGGCCGCCGCCGTCACCGTCGAAATGTCGGCATCAATGACCGTCACAGGCCCGCTGACCCCGGCGAACCGCGCCCAGTCTTGTGGGTACTGCTCCGACAGATGCTTCAGGATGGCATCGAACTTCTTGGACATGATCACTTATTGGTACAGTCAATGGGGTTTTGTGTCCATCTCTATACATAAAAAGTATTCTTGTCTGTACAGTTTCTGGATTGGGCCTGGATCAAACGGAGGCAAATCACGAATTGCCTTCTCGCGGGAGCTGGAAAAATGGTCTAAAAACCCTGATTGCAACAATTCGAGACCGAGGGATTCTGATCGGGCAGCGGTCTTGCGGGGCCCTCAAGCCGACATCGAATCTCAAGATGTAAAAGCGATAAAGTGTTTACAGGTGACAAATGTAAACTCTTGGAAGGTGTGGTGATTCTGTCCGCGTCTTGTTCTTGGCCTGAGGCGAAACGGAGAGAGCCGATTTGGATCCTCGAAAAAAAGGCGTTCGCGGGGACCTGCGTCCCCCTGGAGACCGGCGGGCCCCGCTTGCATTCCCCCGGTGGTCCGTCGACAGTCAAGGTCTGGATTTCTCGCTCGCCGTCCCCATCGCGAGGTTGACGTGGACTCTCTCCCTGATTCCCGGACCGATTCTGGAACTCCTTCCCCCAAGACCGGCACGAGTGTCCCCGCGAAAGAGGGTCCGTCGTCCGCCCCGCAGCAGGCCTCCCGCGCTGAGGCGGGGGGAGATTCCGCCGCCCGGCGCATTCTCATCGGGCTGCTGCTGGGAACCGTCTTGGGTTTGCTGGCCAATTTCCTGCTCCGCCCGGGGGAGGTTGTGGACGGAGTCGCGGCGGGCGATCTCAATGGAGATGGGGTCCACGATGGGCTCGACTGGTTCACCCAGAACGTCACCAACGTCATCGGCCGGATGTTCCTGCGGCTCATGTTCATGGTCGTCTTGCCCCTCGTCGTCTCGGCCCTGTCGCTGGCGGTCGTCGAGATTGGTGACCTGCGAAAACTCGGCAAGATTGGCCTGAGGACCCTGATGTTTTCGGGGATTCTCTCGGCCTGTGCCGTACTGTTGGGACTGACCGCCGTCAACGTCATCCGGCCAGGATCGGCTTTGTCGAATGAGGCCCGGCAGGCGCTGGTGGACCGGAATGCGGCCACTTCGGCCGATGTCGGTCAGAAGGCCAGCAAGGCGAAACCCGCCCGCGACATCGTCATCGACATGATTCCCGAGAACCCGCTGCAGGAGATGGTGGGGGCCATCGACGGCAGTTCGAAGGGGAATGGGATGCTGGCGGTGATGTTCGCATCGCTCTTTCTGGGAGCCGCCATGGCGGCCAAGCCCGACGAGTGCCGGGGGCTGATCGCGTGGCTCGAAGGACTGAACACGGTGGCGATGACCATCATCGGCTGGGCCATGACCCTCGCCCCCCTGGGGGCGGGCTGCCTGGTCTTTTCGATCGTGGCCACTCTGGGAATCGAAGTGCTGTTCACCCTGTTCTGGTTCGCACTCACCGTGCTGGTGGGCTTGCTGCTGCAGCTCGTGGTGGTCTACCCGGTGGTCTTGCTGCTGTTCAGCCGCGTTTCTCCCCGAACATTCTTCCCGGCGGTTTCCGAAGCCATGCAGGTGGCATTTGGCACATCCTCCTCCAACGCCACACTGCCGACCGCGATGCGGGTGGCCGAAGACAACCTGCGTCTGCCGCGGGAAACCTCGCGATTCGTACTGACGGTGGGGGCCACGGGGAACCAGAACGGCACAGCCCTCTACGAAGGGGTGGTGGTGCTCTTTCTGGCCCAGGTGTTTGGGGTGGAACTGTCGCTCGGTCAGCAGGTGATGGTCGTGTTGATGTCGATTCTGGCGGGAATTGGCACCGCCGGGGTGCCGGGGGGTTCGCTGCCGTTGATTGTGGTGTTGATGCGGTCGGTGGGAGTGCCTGGTGAGGGGATCGGCATCATCATGGGGGTCGACCGGATTCTCGACATGTGCCGGACCGTGCTGAATGTGACCGGCGACCTCGTCGTGGCGACCTGTGTGGCGGGTGGGCCGGAGCCCGTGGACCCGGTGGGGCAGAGGGACAGCGGGCCGGGGGCGAGTTGATCGGCGGAAACCGGGGGGATATTGTTCCCTCAGACGAAGTGTTGGCCGGATCAAGGACCAGACAGCATGCGCTTGAAGCTTTGGATGGGATGGCTGGTGGCCGGGCTGACCTGGCTGGCGGTCCCGGCGTGGGGGGGAGAACGGCCCCAGGAGTTCCTGCAGGCGCTGCGGAATCGGGATTACTTCGATTACGCACTGTTCTACATTGACGAACTCGAAGCCCGGCCGAATCTCGATCCCGAGCTGCGGCAGACGCTGACCTATGAGCGGGGGGCGACGCTGCTGGCGCAGGCCGAACGGACCCGTGATTCCGACGCACAGCAGAAACTGTTCGACGAGGCCCGCGGGCAGTTCGAAAAGTTTGTGAAAGAGTACCCGCAGCATCCGCTGGCGGGGGCGGCCAACAGCGAGATCGCGGAAGTGGTGATGGGGAAGGCCCGCGCCCTGGTCTGGCAGGCGAATTCTCCCAACAACTCCGGTCGCAAAGATGAACTGAGAAAGCAGGCGCGGGACCTCTTGGTCGAGGCCCGACGCGTCTACCAGGCGGCGTTCGAACGCTACAAGGCCGAACAGGATTCGTTCGACAAGTTCATCCCGCAGAATGACAAGCGTTATGCGGCCCGGGAAAAGGCGTTCGTCAACGCGATCCAGGCCGAGTTCCACCTGGGCCAGGTGATTCACCAGGAGGCGCAGACGCACGAGAAAGGCTCGCCCGAGTTCAAAAAGCTGCTGACCGACGCGGCGAACGCGTTCGAGTCGATCCATTCCCGGCACCGCAGCCAGGTGATCGGGCTCTACGCCCGCATGTGGCAGGGGAAGTGCTTCGAAGAGATGGATGAGCTGACGAAGGCGCTGGGGATCTACAACGAGCTGCTCGAACATCGCGGCAAAGACGGCAGCCCGCTGGAAGATCTCCAGAACCGCGTGCTGCAGTTTCGCATGGTCTGCCTGAACAACGACCTGCGGAAGGACTACCGCGTTGTCATGCAGGAGGCCGACGCCTGGCGCAAATCGCACCGCAACGAGCTGAACACCCGGGTGGGGTTGGGGATCCAGTGGGAACAGGCACGTGCCGAGGAATTGCTGGCGCGGGCGGAAGACACTCCCGAGGTCGAGAAGCGGAAGCTGCGGCAGGGGGCTCTCGACACGGCCCGGCGGATCAATCGGTTCCCGGGTGAGTACAAAGATGCCTCGACGGCGATGATCCGCCGGCTGCTGGCCGATCTCGAGCGGGGGACGGGAGATCCGAAGGATTTCGCGACTGCCTTCAGCCTGGCACGGACGCAGGTCGAAGAAATCCGCAACAAGAACGCCGCAGTCGCTCAGGCCCAGGGGCCCGAGAAACAGAAACTGCAGGATGAGCTGCAGCCGATTTTGCGGGAGACCGCCCGCACCCTGACGTTGGCGCTGAACCTCGCGGGAAAGCGAGACGACGTGGCCGAGGTCAACCGGGCCCGCTACTTCCTGGCCTACGTTTACTTCCTGATGCGCGACCGCAGCCACGAGTCGGGAGTCCTGGCCGAATGGGTGGCCCGTAAGTACCGCAAAGAACAGTCGGACCTCGCCCTCGACTCCGGCTATCTGGCGCAGGCCGCCTACATCCAGGCCTACCACCGCGAGGCGAAAGACCGTCGCGGGCCCGAAATCGCCTGGGTGGTCGACATCTGCAACTACATCACCGAGAACTGGCCCTCCAGCGACAAGGCACAAGACGCCCGGATGAACCTGGGAGGGCTGTATGCCGAACTGGGGCAACCCGCCGAGGCGGCGAAGTGGTACGGCACAGTTCCCGAATCGGCCCCGCAGTACCTCGACGCCCAGTTGAAGGCGGGGAATGCCTGGTGGGATGTCTACGTGCAGGAGCAGACCCGTCCCGAAGCCGAACGCAAACCGCGCGAACAGATTGATGAGCTGCTGAACCAGTCGCGGCAGATCCTCACCACGGCCATCGGAAAGTTCGAGGGGAACCTTCCCAAAGAGGCTGCCCAGGTCGACCCGGCCAAGATGCGTGATCTGACCCTCGCCAAACTGACCCTCGCCTCGATCCTCAACGGCGCGGGGGACTACAAGGGGGGGCTGGGATTGCTGGTTGACAGTCCCCTGTCATCCGTGGCCGGTCTGCCAGCGTTCCAGAAGGGAACCAAGCCGTATCTCAACGTCGCGATCGCAGTCTACATCCAGGTGTTGCGGGCCTATATCGGTTCGAATGAACTGGTCAAAGCGCAGGAGGCACAGCAGGCTCTCGATGCGATCGTCAAGGAGTCGGGAGGAGGGGGCAAGGCGCTGACCCAGGTGTATGTCGACTTCGGCAGCCAACTGAAGAAAGAGGTGCAGCGACTGCAGGCGGCCCGTGATCCACGTCTGGCCGAGGTGCTCAAGTCGTTCGAGACCTTCCTCGATGAAGTCGCCAAGCGGAAAGACAGCCAGTCGTACTACTCGCTCCGCTGGATTGGCGAGACCTACCGCGATCTGGGGGAGGGGTTGGCCACCGGAGACCGGGTGCGGGCCGAGGGGTATTTCGGAAAAGCGGTCGCCGCCTACCGGCAGATTCTCGATGAAGAGTTGAAGTCTCCCGGGTTCCTGCCGGCCGAGATGTCGAGCGGGGTGGAATTGGCGATTGTCCGCTGTCTGCGATTGCAGCAGTCGTTCCCCGAAGCGGAAAAGGGCATTCTCAAGATCCTCAAGGCCCGGCCGCGGGCGCTCGACGCCCAGGAAGAGGCGGCCCGGTTGTATGCCGACTGGGGAGCCCGGGGTGCCAAGGGAGATCTGGCGAAATGGAACCTGGCGATCGAGGGGGACCAGAACCTGAAGTCACGCAAGCCCGAGAACCGGGTGGTCTGGGGCTGGTTCGGGATCGCCCAGCGTTTGGAGAACGCCCTCAATCAGGGGGGGGCGACTGATGAAACCGAAGACCAGTATCTCAACGCCCGCTACCAGACCGCGCTCACCCGCTTCCACTGGGCCCAGGCGGAGCCCGATGGAGCGAAACGTCGGCTGCGGCTGGGAACCGCCTTCCGCGATATCAAGCTGGCGGCCACCACCATGCCCGATCTCGGGGGGGATGAGGGTTACCAGCGGTTCAACACACTCTATCGCGACATCCAGCAAGAGATGTTGACCCTCGGCAAATGCGATGAGGTCGCGGGGCAGACCTCCCCCAAGGATCTTGAAAAGAAGTCGTCGACCGTCGCTGGCCGCAAGACCAGGAAAAAGGCTCCCCCGTCCAGCACGGGTGAGACCTCCAGCACGCAAACACCCGACGGAGATGAATCGCGGCCGAGGCAGACCAGTAAGTCGTCCAGGTCCCAGAAGAGCAAGTCGAAACCGCCCGAGACGCAGGCTCCCGAGTCGGGAGGGACTCTGGTCTTGTGGCTGGTGGGGGCGGGACTGTTGGCCGGTGCCGCGGGGGTGGCCTACACCCTGTTGAAACCCAACACCAAAGGGAAACGGCGGCGGGCGCTCGATCAGACGCTGCCCGATTCGGTGGCCCCCCCTGAGGGAGACCTGGCGGGCGGTCCCCTGTTTGAGTCGGCCCCGGCGGCCGCCTCCCGTCCCAGGCCACGGGTGGCGAAGCCGGCCAAGCCACCCGAGTCACCACGATCGGCCGATGCGGGCCCGCCACCGGGTCCTTCCAGGAAACGCCCTGAGTCGAGCTAGTCCATGCCGATGGCCGCGTGCCGTCCGATGGCTCAGGGGGTGTCCGTTGTGTCCCCGTCGTGCCGCTTTGTCTTGTGTGAGTTCACTCAACTTTTCTACTGTGCAACTCCGCGTTCTTCACCGGGTCTGTCACCATGAAGCCGATTGCTGCTGTTCGTCTCACGGCCCTTCTGGGTGTGCTCTACTGGGTGATTGGTCCAGCGCTGGATGGCACTGTGGCTTGCGGTGCGGAAACCATTGTCCGCCGTGGCGGCAAGAACGTCTCGGGCGATGTCTCCGAGATCTCGAAGACCGAGGTCGTCGTGAAGACCAAGGGAGCCAAGGAAGAGACGGTGAGTATTCCCGCCAACGATGTGATCTCCATCGCCTGGACGGGGGAAGCTCCCGAGGCCGGGCTGGCCCGCAGCGACGACAACGCCGGTCGGTACACCAAGGCGATCGAGGGATACCAGAAGTCGATCAGTGGCTCCAAATCGACCAATCCCGCGGCCAAATCGGATCTCGAGTTTGGAATCGCCCGGGCCACGGCGAAATTGGCGCTGGCTGATCCCACGCAGCTTCCCGAGGCGGTCAAGCTGTTGGAGGAATTCAAAGCACGCGATCACTACCGTCACTTCGAGGCGGTCGACCTGCTGGGTGAGCTGTATCTGGCCCAGAAAGACCTCTCCAAGGCGACCAGTGCATTTGAGGCCTATGGCCGCGCGCCCTGGAAGGACTGCAAAATGAAATCCAAGGTGCAGTTGGCCCGGCTCAAGCTGGTCGATGGGAAGCTCGACGACGCCCTGCAGTTGTACGAGTCGGTCGCCGGCGAAGCCGCTGACGGTGCCGCCGAAATCGCCCAGAAGCAGGAAGGACACCTGGGGAAGGCACGGGTCCTGCTGGCCCGGCAAATGCCCGCCGAGGCTTTGGCTTTGCTCAACGAGGTGATTGCCGCCGCCGATCCCGATGAGGTCACCCTGCATGCCGAGGCTTTCCTGCGACAAGGCGATTGCCTGCGCGAACTGGGCAAAGACAAGGATGCTGTCCTGGCTTACCTGCGGGTCGATACGCTCTTCTCGGCGGCGAAGTCGCAACATGCCGAGGCGCTGTTCCAACTGGCGAAACTGTGGGGGAAGGTGGGACGGCCCGAGCGGGGGGACGAAACCCGCGACCGTCTCTCGGAGACCTATCCCAACAGTGAGTGGACCGCCCGGCTCAAGTCGGCAGGCTGATCGGATTGCGTTCAACACGCTGGTCGTGTCGTCCGGTCCCGAGACGCCAACCCGGGAATTCACGCGTGAATCCGGCAATCGGACCTGCGGGCGATAGGTCAACTTCGCGACCGGTCGAGCCAGCCTCCTCGGCGGTCTAATTGGCCAGCAGGCCGTTCTCTTTCCAGTCGAGTCGCAGCACCTCGACTTCGGTCCATGTGCCAGCGGTGGCCGCCGGTTGCACGGTGACCTGCCACTCGCGTCCCGTCGGGTCGAGCGACGCCTCAGTGACGGTGCCGTAGTACATGGGCAGCGGGAGGATTCCATCGGTCCCACTGGTGAGGACCAGGTCCCCGGCAGCGACTGGTTCGGTGATGTGCCGCAGCCGGCACTGCGGTTGCCCCTCTCCGACGAGGGTTCCCTCTGTGATCAGCAGCAGACCCTCGGGAGTCCGCCGTGCCACACGCACCCGGTCGCTGTAACCCGCATCGGTCACCCGCCGGACCGTACTGGTCTGACGCCCCACCGCGGCGATCTTCCCCACCACCACCCGGCCGGCGAAGACTGGGTTGCCCACTCCCACCTGGTCCGGACCACCCACATCCACCAGCGGAAGTTCGCTTTGCAGAACCAGGGCGTTTTCGTGGATGCCGTCGCGCCCCCCAACGGCCAGTATCCCGCGTGACCGCCACATCATCGACAGCTCTTCCCCCAGCCAGCGGGAGGAGACGAGGGCGGGAACCACCAGCGGCTCGCTCTTCTGACCGCGCGGCCGACGGCCCCAGGTCTCCACCGCCGCCAGGCGTTCGCGCAATTGTTGCCGTTCGAGTTCCAATTCCCGGACGCGCGCTTCAAACGCCTCGACCTGCCGGTGGTCGGCATCGGCTGGAGGCTGCGAGGAAGTCAGCCCTCTGGGCAGATAGCGGGGCACCTGGCTCAGCACCAACTGCCCGGGACGCAGTCCATCCAGAAACAGCGCCCGGATGCGATCAAGGGTGTCTGCCGGGGCCACGTTGAGGGAGGTGATGGCCAGCAGCAGGCCAGCCGCCCAGCCCCGCGGAAACCTCTGCGGCTCCTCGGTGAGCGTGCCCGGCGGGAACTCAAGCCGCATCATGCACCCCTTCCAGCGAGTGCCGCCATTCGGCCACATGGTCGAGGCAGATGGCCACACCCCGGATGACGATTCGTTCTGGCTGACTTTCGACCCGGACCGGGATGTTGAGTTCATCCGCCAGGTACTGGTCGAGACCACGCAGGTAACTCGACCCGCCGGTCAAAATCAGGCCGCGATCGACCAGGTCGGCGACCAGTTCCGGATCGCACTGGTCCAGCACGTGCTTGAGACAATTGAGGATGTCGTGCAGGGGCTTTTTGAGAGCGGCCCGCACCTGTTCGCTGGTGATGATCGCCCGACGGGGGACCCCGCTGGCGGTGTCGCGCCCGCGCACTTCGGCCGTCAACTCCTGATCGAGCGGCGCGGCACTGCCAATGTCTCGTTTGAGCTGTTCGGCGGTGGGGAGGCCGATCTTGAGTGAGAATTCTTCCTGCAGAGACTCGGCGATCGCCGCGTCGAATTCATCACCCGCCACGCGGATCGAATGCCGGGCCACGGCTGCCCCCAGGCTGAACACCGCCACATCGGTGGTTCCCGCCCCCACGTCGCAGACCATGCTGGCCAGCGGCTCGCTGATCGGCAGGCCTGCTCCCAGCGCGGCGGCGAGCGGCTCGGCGATCAGGAAGACTTCCCCCGCACCGGCCCGTTCGACGCAGTTGAAGACCGCCCGCTTTTCCACCGGGGTGATGCTGCCCGGCACCGAGACCACCACCCGGGGACGCAGTCCCGCCCGGCTGGTGGCCCCCTTCTGCAGAAAGTACTTCAGCATCGCCTCGCAGAGGGTGTGATCGGTGATCACCCCATCGTGCAGCGGCTTGACGGCGGTAATCGAGTCGGGGGTCCGGCCCAGCATCTGCCGGGCGAGCTTGCCCACCGCTGTACCCCGTCCCAGCACCTTGCGGGAGCCGCGGGCCAGAGCCACCACCGAGGGCTCTTCGAGCACGATCCCCAGACCCTCCACCGCCACCCGGGTGTTGGCGGTTCCCAGGTCAATGGCCAGGTCCGGGCAGAGCCGGCGGCGCAGGGAACGAAGCATCCTGGCTGGGTCCAACAAAAAACAGGGAAGGGGGCCTGGCTGAAGCGCGGGGAGTCTACTGAACAATGGCCAACCCCGACAAGACGTTCTTCCCCCATCGCGGCAGTGCTGACTCTTCCGGGGGCCAGAAACACAAACGCGGAGAGATTCAGCGAACCAACCACCAGCAGAAGATCACCCCTGTGGCTGATTGGTGGCCAAAGAATGGATCCACAGGTGGCTCCCCTGCGACCTTGGCCCCGCCCCAAGCTGTTCACATGGTGAGAATTCAGCGAGTTTCCCGACCAGAAACTCCTGCGAGGGGAACCCACTCAGAGACCGTCCCCTGGGGACGCTGGCCTTTTCAAAAAACCGGTCTTGTCGCCTGGAACAAACTTCGGGTATGATCCTTGTCCCTCCTCTCTCCTGACCATCTCACGGTCAGGAAACCTCCCCCTCTGCCATTCCTGGCCCCTCCCTCCCATGAAGCCCATCCTGTTGCCGGCCCTTTGGGCCCGGCGCCTGCAGTTTGTCGTTTGGTCGCTCCCCTTGTGTCTGGCGACTCTCAGCCACGTCTGGGGCTCCTCGTCGCGCGCCATGGCCAAGATCCCGGCGGGCCCGACTCTGTCTTTCGAACAGTACCTCATCGATTACGGGCAGGTGGTGCCGACAGAAGAAGTGCGGACGCACTTCGGCTTCATGAACATGGCCGATCGCCCGATTCAGATTGACCGCCTCGAACCGAGTTGCGGCTGCCTGCAGCCCCGCCTCGACGAAAAATATCGCGAGCTTGATCCCGGAGAGCGGGGTGAATTCCTGATCCGCATCCAGACGGCCAACCAGGCGGTGGGGCCGAAGGAATACACGGTGATTGTGCATTACCGGGATCCGGAACCGCGCCAGACCACCGTACGGTTTCGGGTCACTCTCCCCGACAACCAGGTGGCACTGAAGCCCCGGGCATTGATGATGTACCTGTCGGGAAGCAGCCCGATGGTGCAGACGGCGGAGGTGATTGACCGGCGTCCGAACAAGTTCGAGATCGTGAAGCTCGAGGTCGAGCCCGCGCATCTGGCGACTGTCGAGCCTTCGGGCGAATTCGATGACTCCGAAGATCACCGTCATTACAAGCTGCGGATTGAGGTCAATCCCGAGCTGGCGGATGGATCGCATCGGGGGGTGATCTGGGTCCATACGAACGACCCGGCGTATCAGACTCTGCGGCTCCCTCTGGCGGTCCAAAAGGGAGTTGTGCCAAAGACGGCCCGCAACCGGACCGATTTCCGTGCCCGGGCCGCCTCGCACGGCGATCACTCGCATCCCTGAGTCTCAGTCCCTGTCGGCCCCCCCCGCGAATCGGCGATTTCCGCTACCCTGAAACACTCCAGCCCCAGGCATCGTTATCGATGCCTGGGGCTGTTCCGTTGGATCCCCGCAGCCACACAGTCCGACGGGAGAAGGGGATGTCTCGCAGGGAGCAATCAAAACGGCCGGTTTCCCAAGGGAGGAAACCGGCCGTTAATTCACAGGCTGGGGATCAGTTCGAAATCCACAGGTTGTCCAACGCTCGTTCCGCGCCCCATGACTCCGTGAGGCGACCTCACGGGCGCGGCTCAGTCATCGGGAGTCACATCGAGGGCCGACTTGCGGGGGGCCTCGGACATGCCCAGCGCCGGTTCCTGCAGCTTGGCCTGCCGTTCCGAGAGTTGCTTGCGCTGCTCGGCCTGGATCTCATCCCAAGCAGCGGGACCGAGGCGGACTTCCGAATCCAGATGGCTCTAGAAGCCGGTCCCGGCGGGAATGAGGTGTCCCAGGATGACGTTTTCCTTGAGACCGACCAGGTTGTCGATCTTGCTGGCCAGGGCCGCCTCGGTGAGCACCTTGGTGGTTTCCTGGAAGCTGGCGGCCGAGATGAAGCTTTCGCTCTGCACGGCGGCCTTGGTAATTCCCAGCAGCTGGGGAGTGGCGGTGGCCGGCTTGGGCTTGGTCCCCTTGGCGGGGGCTCCACCCGAAGATTCGATCGCCGCGTTCGTCTCGTCGAAGTCGACCTTCGACACGACGTCCCCCTTGATGAATTCTGAATCGCCCGTCTCGGTGATCTTCACGCAGCCGAGCAGCGACTCGTTCATCCGTCGCAGTTCGAGCCGGTCAATCACGATGCCAGGGAGCAGCTTGGTGTCTCCGACGTTGTCGACCCGCACCTTCCGCAGCATCTGCGAGATGATGATCTCAATGTGCTTGTCGTCGATTTCGACGCGCTGCGAACGGTACACGTTCTGGATTTCCCGCAGCAGGTACTGCTGCACCGCCTCTTCCCCGCTGACCTTCAGAATGTCGTGGGGAACCAGGGGGCCGTCCACCAGGGCGTCGCCGCAGCGGACGATGTCCTTGGCGTGGACCCGCAGGTGCTTCCCGTGCGGGATGATGTATTCCTTCTCAGTCTTGCCATCCGGCGAACGGACGACAATCACACGCTTGCCGCGCTTCTTCTCGGCCAGCAGATCCACCTCGCCATCGATCTCGGCGATGATGGCGGGATCCTTCGGCTTGCGGGCCTCAAACAGTTCGGTCACACGGGGCAGACCGCTGGTGATGTCCTGCGTTCCCCCCAGCTCACGCGGGGTCTTGGCGATGACCGTACCGGCCGAAATGGTGGCTCCATTCGCCACTTCCACAATCGCCTTTTCAGGCAGGAAGTAGAAGTCGAGCACCTTCCCGTCCTTCTCGAGCATAATCTGGGGGTGGAGGTCCCCCTTGTGCTCGATGATCTGGATGCGGGCGGTGCCGCTGGCGTCGACTTCCGAACGGATCGAAACCCCTTCTTCGAAGTCTTCGTAGCGGACCTTACCACCCACTTCGGCGAGAATCGGCACCGACAGCGGATCCCACTGACAGATGACCTGTCCGATCTTGATCTCGTCATCCTCGTTCACCAGCAGCACCGCGCCGTTGGGGATCGTATAGCGTTCGAGCTCGCGCTCCTTCGCATCGAGAATGATCACCTCGCCGTTTCGGGCGAGCACGACGTTCTGACCCTGCGAGTTCTCCACCGAGCGAATCCGGGCCAGTCGCACGCGGCCGGCACGCTTGGTCTTGATCTCGTTCTCTTCCACGTCACGGAAGGCGGTACCACCCCCGTGGAACGTTCGCATGGTCAGCTGCGTTCCGGGTTCACCGATACTCTGGGCGGCGATGATCCCGACCGCCATGCCGTCTTCCACCAGCGAACCGGTGGAGAGATCCATGCCGTAGCACAGCCGGCACATGCCCAGCTGCGACTCGCACGTCATCGGGCTGCGGACCTGGATCTTCTCCAGCCCCAGCTTCTCGATCTGGCGGGCGATATCAACGGTGATCAGGTCGCCGTCACGCACAATCACCTCATCGGTGATCGGGTTGACGATGTTGGTCCGGCTGACACGGCCGCGGATCGCGTCCGCCAGGCTGACCTCCACCTTCTCACCACGGTAGACCACGCCGCGGGTGATCCCCTGCGTCGTGCCGCAGTCGTACTGCGTCACCACCATGTTCTGGGCCACGTCGGCCAGCTTGCGGGTCAGGTAACCCGAGTCGGCCGTCTTCAGGGCGGTGTCGGCCAACCCCTTGCGGGCCCCGTGCGTCGAGCTGAAGTACTCGAGCACCGACAGCCCCTCGCGGAAGTTCGCCTTGATGGGGGTCTCGATGATTTCGCCGTTCGGCTTGGCCATCAGCCCACGCATCCCG
>JBKDUK010000488.1:0-5939 GCA_046339535.1 Planctomycetaceae bacterium
TGCCGGACGGCGTCGAGGTACCGGGCGGCGATCTCGGTGGGGTCGGCGAACAGCGGGGGACCCCCTTCGAGGTCAATGAACCGCATCGGCCGGCGGAAATCGAACTTGAGCTCCTGCGGATCCAGCAGGTGGAACACCGCCACATCGTGCTTGCGGAATCTGAGGTGCTGGAAACAGCTGCGCAGGGTCTCGGGCTCGACGAACAGATCGGAGATGAGAATCATCAACGCCCGCTGCCGGGTGGTCTCGGCCAACTCGTGCAGCACGGGGGCCAGTTGCGATTCTCCCGCCGCCCGTGTCTGTTCCAGCGTGTCGAAGACCGCCATCAGGTGCGCGGGGTTGCGCTTGGGGGGAATGTGCTTGACAATCCCCTTCGCCACGCACGACAGGCCGACGGCATCTCCCTGCTGCAGGGCGAGGTAGCCGAGCGACCCGGCGATCTTGCGGGCATAGTCGAGTTTGGTGGTGCCGGTCGAACCGAAGGCCATCGAGCCGCTGGTGTCGACCACGAAGCAGGCCCGCAGATTCGTATCGGCCTCGAATTCCTTGACGTAATACCGGTCGCTGCGGCCAAACGCCCGCCAGTCGAGACGGCGCAGGTCATCGCCGGGAACGTACTTGCGGTACTCGGCGAACTCGACACTGGAACCGCGGTGGGGGCTGGCGTGCCGCCCCGAGACGGTCCCCAGCATCGGGAACCGGGGCGAAAACGGAATCGCCGCCAGCCGCGACAGCACGCGGTGATCGAGAAAACTGCGGGAACGTTGATCGGGAAGCATGCCAGGTCGAACCGGGGACAGGCGGGGGGGAGGGAACCGGCTGGAGAGGGAACGCGGCCCAGCGCGGGCCCGGGTATTAACCCTCGGCCACCGTTTCACTCAGCAGCCGCCGCACGATCTGCCGGGCGTCGACCCCTTCCGACTGCGCGGTGAACGTGGTGATGACGCGGTGGGTCAACACCGGCACCGCCACTTCCTGCACATCTTCCAGCCGGACCATGTAGCTGCCCGTCAGCGCCGCCCGGGCCTTCGCCCCGAGGATGAGGTACTGCACCGCCCGGGGACCGGCTCCCCACCCCACCAGGGGCTTCAGCCAGGCGGGAGCGGTGGGGTCTTGCGGCCGGGTCTTCCGCACCAGCTTGGCGGCGAAGCTGTAGATGTGATCGGGGACAGGCACCCGGCGGACCAGCGCCTGGTGTTCGAGAATCTGCTCGCCCGTCAGCAGGTGGGCCAACTGCGGCAAGGCCCCCCCCGTGGTGGTCCGGGCGATCTGGATCTCTTCGGTCTCCGACGGATAGTCGAGTTCGATCAGGAACATGAACCGGTCGAGCTGCGCTTCGGGCAGGGGGTAGGTCCCTTCCTGCTCCACCGGGTTCTGCGTCGCCAGAACCAGGAACGGCTGCTCGAGGGAAAAGGTCTTCCCCACCACCGTGACCCGGTGCTCCTGCATCGCCTCGAGCATCGCCGCCTGGGTCTTTGGCGGGGCGCGGTTGATTTCATCGGCCAGCACGATGTTGGCGAAGACCGGCCCGTGCACGAACTGGAATTCGCGCTTCCCGCCTCCCCCTTCCTGGAGGATGTCGGTCCCGGTGATGTCCATCGGCATCAGGTCGGGGGTGAACTGGATGCGGTTGAACCGCAGCGACATCGTTTCGGCCAGCTTGCTGACCAGCAGGGTCTTGGCCAACCCGGGCACCCCCATCAGCAGGGCATGGCCCCGGGCGAAGAGGCAGAAGGCAAGCCGTTCAATCACCGGCTGCTGCCCCACGATGACGCGTCCCAGTTCGGCTTTCAGCCGGGTGAAGGTGTCACGCAGCCGGTCGATCGCCTGCACGTCATTGTCGCTCAACCGGTCTGCAGGGGAATTCGCCGCGGGAGAGGCCATGAAACAATCGTCCGGGAAGTTGGAGATCGGGAAGATCGAGATGTCGAGACGAACAGCGGTGGTGCCGTAGCGAGCCCCACCCTTCGCACCTCCCGGCAGAACGCCGGGAAGATCCTGAACGAAGATCGATTGATTATGTCATTTTGTCTGGCGAATGTCCCGCAGGTGAAGAAAGTTTCAGACGGGGTGGACCGGGGTTCTCGGCCGTGTGCCGCGGGCATTGTCGAGCCGGCTTGCGAGAGGAACCCGCCAGGGCCGTGGAAGACGCTATCGAGTCAGTCACCCCCCGGGGACTGCCGCCGCCCCCCGGGTCCACGCGGGGACGGCCGGGGGCCCGGGATTTCACCCGGGTCACCCGCTGCGGTAGACTGCGGAAGCTGGTGGGCCCGGGTCAGGATGTGTCCCGACGGGCTCACCGGGTTTCTCCCCACCAACTCCGCTTCAGGACTTGTCCGCCATGGCTGCTTCGTCCCGCGTGAACCGTGCCTCGTCATCGGTGGCCTCCCGCCGCGAATTCCTGCAACAGGCCTCCCTCGCGGCCCTGGCGGGAAGTGTCTTCCCCTGGGCCAATCCGTCGGATGTTTCCGCCGCCTTCCCCCTGGCGAATGACCGGGCGGTGGTGGGCTGCATTGGCGTGGGAGACCGCTGGCGCGGCGGGATTGGTCCCAACGTCATGGCGTTTGGTGATGTGACGGCGGTCTGCGACGTCGACGCCAACAACGTGGGGCGGGCGGCTGACCAGGTGAAGAAGACCCAGGAGAAACGCGGCGTCAACCGCGAGGTCTCGACCCACGAAGACTACCGGGCGATTCTCGACCGCAAGGATATCGACGTGGTCACCATCGTCACCCCCGACCACTGGCACAGCAAGATCGCCATCGAGGCGCTCAAGGCCGGGAAAGACGTTTACTGCGAAAAGCCGCTGACTCTCACGATCAATGAGGGGAAGCAGATCATCAGTGTCTTGAAAGACTCGAAGCGGGTCTTCCAGGTCGGCACTCAGCAGCGCAGCGAAATGGGGAACAAGGATGTGCCGCAGTTCTTCCTCACGGCGGTGGCCCTCGCCCACGCCGGCCGGCTGGGGAAGATCCAGAAGGTGACCTGCGCGATCGGTGCGGCCCCCACCAGCGGCGAGCTTCCCAAGGCCGAGGTCCCCAAGGGACTCAACTGGAATCTCTGGCTGGGTCAGGCCCCCGTGACCGACTATGTCTCGGGTCCGGTTCCCGAGCGGGGCTATGCCCAGACCCGGTGCCATTACGAGTTCCGCTGGTGGTACGAATACTCCGGCGGCAAGATGACAGACTGGGGCGCCCACCACGTCGACATCGCCCAGTGGGCGATGGGGCTCGACAACACCGGCCCGGTCTCGATCGAGGGAACGGCCACCCACCCGTGTGAGATGAAGGGAGGCGTTCCCCAGCAGACCAACCGCTACAACGTGGCGGAGAAGTTCCACGTCAAGTGCGTCTTCGCCAACGGAGCCGAACTGCACATCGTCGACACGCATCCCGAATTCGACAACGGGATTCTCATCGAGGGAAGCGATGCGCGGCTGTTCGTCAACCGGGGGAAGATCACCGGCAAGCCCTTGGAAGACCTCAAGACCAACCCGCTCCCCGAAGAGGTCTTCGCGAAGCTCTACAAGGGGAAGAAGCCCGGCAACCACATGGGGAACTTCTTCGAGTGCCTCAAGGACCGGACGCAGCCCATCTCCGACGTCTACACGCACCACCGCGCGATGACCACCTGCCACCTGGCGAACATCGCCATCCGGCTGGGACGGAAGATCGAGTGGAACCCCGAGACCGAGCACATCGTCAACGATGCCGAGGCCGCGCAGTGGGAAGGGCGCGAGCAGCGGAAGGGCTTTGAGATCGTGGTGTGAGGCCTCTCCCCGTCAAACCCACCCGGGATCAGGCAGTCGGCCTGATCCCGGGTTTTTTTGGGGGGCGGCACGGGGGCGGGCCAGTCCGCCAGTTGTCGCCACCATGGGACTGTGATTGCTGGCGACTTGGACCGGACTGGCGCGGCTGTCGATGCAGCGCACCCGACTTCAGTCCCCAGCCAGACGGTGTTTGGAGCGTTTGTAACCTTCGGGAACCCGGGGCGGGAACCCTGGGTGTCTTCGCCCCCGCTGTCGGGATTTGGCGAAAGAGACAATTCCAGCGATTGTGCCCACTCGTTGGGCTCTGCGGAGATCGGGAGGGTGATGTCGTCACCCGACTGCCCGGGGGACGGAAATCCGTTCGCCGGGGGTGAACATCCGAGATACGCTGATCATCGAGTTGGTGTCTGTTTCCCTGCAGCCGGTGTCGTGCGATGCACAAATCCATGTTTCGGACGATGGGGTTCGCCCTCCGGGGGGGCCACGGTGTGTGGTCTGCCAGAGTGGTCCGATCGATCGCGCTGGCCGGGTGGATTTGTCTGGGGCTGCTGCCCGGAATGGTCTTCGCCCAGGGTCGTCGCCCCGCGGCAAAGGATGGCGGCCCGACGGTTCTGAAAGACCTGGCGTATGGTCGCGACCGCAAATACCAGCGTCTGAATCTGTCGCTTCCCGACCGCCAGAACGGTCCCGTTCCCCTGGTGATCTGGATTCACGGGGGGGCCTGGGTGACGGGAGACAAGGATGAAGACAACCCGGCCGAGGCGCTCGTGGCTGAAGGGTTTGCCGTGGCCTCGATCGATTATCGCCCCGCCACGTTGGCCCCCTATCCCGCACAGCTCGAGGATTGCCAGAACGCCCTGGCGTGGTTGCGCTCGACGGCGAAGAAGCACCGGATTGATCCCGAACGCGTGGGGGTGTGGGGACACTCGGCAGGGGGCCATCTCGCCACGATGCTGGCGATGACCGTCGGATCGGGCCAGCGCAGTGGGGTGCAGGCGGCCTGTGACTGGTCGGGGCCGGTCGACCTCTTGCGATTTGCCGAAGATGCCGCCGAAGAAAACCGCAAGGCCTCGATCGAAATGATGTGGCGGCTCTACCTGGGACCGGCGGCCGACAACCTGAAACTGCGGGAGTCCTTCTCCAGGTCCGCGCGGCAGAAACTGCTGCAGTCGGGCAGTCCCATGGCCTACCTTCCCGAAAAAATGCCCCCGCTGCTGGTGATGCATGGAGACCAGGACCGGATGGTCTCGGTCCGCCAGAGCCGGCGATTCGTGGGGCGTCTGGAGCAATTGGGAGCCCCGATCCAATATATCGAAATGCCCGGCATTGGTCATGACCCCCGGGAAAGCCCCGTGGCGATGAAACGGGTGGTCTCGTTCTTTCGGAACCATCTCGATCTGCCGGAACCCCCCCTCGATCGGGACTCGGGCCCGTGGCATAAGGAAGCCGAGGAGGGCACGATGGTGGGCAAGACCCGCAGCGTGGCCCAGGCGAAAGCCTCGGACGGGCGGAAGGTCGGGTTCATCGATTCCGCGGACAGCACGCTCGAATTCCAGGTCCGCGTGGCGGAGCCGGGACTCTGGACCCTGCGGGTGCAGTTCGCCAATGGCACTTCCGGGCGGAAGGAAGCCACCCACCAACTGACGATCAATGAGCAGCCCGCGCAGGGACTGCGGTATCCCTTTACCGGTTGGGATGTCTGGCAGACGCTGGAATTGCAGGTGGAACTGCAATCGGGGGTCAATACGCTGCGGTTCGGCAAGGGAGAGCAATCGGCCGAGCTGGACTGGATTGAACTCACGGCGGCCGATGGCGAGCCGTCCCCTGCGTCGGCCGACTCCGATGCCGTCCCTCCCCCGGAACGTGCGGATTCTGCAGAAGTGCTTCCCCCTGAGTGACCCGTGGGGGGCTGAATCTGCGGCACGAAGTCACCGCTGTCCCAACCCCGGCCCGCGCAGTCCACTGGGAAACGGCAACCCGGGTTCCTATTATCAAGAAAGGTTGATGCTTTCCGGAAGCACGGGGCTTCCGGAAAGCAATCGAATCACTTCAAGCCGAGGGAAACTTCGATGCAGCGAATTGTCAGCGTGGCGCTGGGCCTGGCCCTGGCGGTGGTGGTGGGAACGGTGGGAGCCGACGACAAGGGGGCGAAAGTGGCCGACGTCTTCAA
>JBKDUK010000489.1:0-2352 GCA_046339535.1 Planctomycetaceae bacterium
CCGCTTCCAGGCGAGGGTATGAAAGGGGGTGCCGAGGTAGCTTTCTTCGAGGGGGGCGACGGCACCCATCCGGTGGGCGTCTTCGGTCGCCTCTTCCCGCATCACGTCCAGCACGTCGTCGTGGGTGATGATGCCGACGAGGCGGTTTTCGTCATCCACCACCGGCATCGCGATGAAGTCGTACCGGGCCATCTTGTTGGCGACCGATTCCTGGTCTTCATCCACCCGCACCGAGAGGACATCGCGGTCCATGATGTCTCGGACCAGTGCATCGGGGCGGGCCAGAATGAGCTTCCGCAGGCTGACGAACCCATGCAGGTGCCGGGCATCGTCGAGCACGTAGACGTAGTAAATTGTCTCGCGGTTGGGGGCCTGGCTGTGCAGGGCGGCCAGTGCCTCGCGCACGGTCAGTTCTTCCCGCAGCGAGGCGTACTCGGTGGTCATCAAGGCCCCGGCACTCGACTCGGGGTACGACAGCAGCTTGCGGATGTCGCTCCGCTCGGCCTGGGCAACCAACGGCAACAACAGCTCGACCTGGTCATCCTCGAGGTTGCGCAGCAGGCCAACCCGATCATCGGGGGCCATTTCCTCGATCAGAGCCGAGAGTTGGGCCTTGTCGAGGGTCGAGACCAGCTCGATCTGCCGGTCGAGTTCCATGAACTCGAAAGCCTCAACCCGCCGTTGCAGGGGGGACTGCGAGAGGACTGTCCACGCCTCGGCGGTCGACAGAGCCCCGAGGTTCTCGGCCACGACCGCAGGGTGGAAGATGGCGCAGAACTCGCGCATGGCCGACACATCGTTGTCGTTGAGCATCTCCCGCAATTCGGGAACGAGCAACGGGTCGTGCATCGAGACACCTCAGGCCGGTGATCGGGGGCCAGAGACCAGGAAGAGACGAGCAGGGCCTCCCCACGCCGGGGGGGGACGTGTCAGGCGCTTCGCCACAAGCTCGTGCAGGGCCGCCACCGGCAACCCTGCCCAGCAGTGATCCGGACCCGCAGAAATCCGGGCAAGCAGAAACCCCGGGCAGAATGGATCGGAACCATCCCTACCCGGGGTTGAATCTGCGGAGGACCCGCGGCAACTTCGGCAGCCAGCCAGCGGCTGGCCGACAATCAACGCTTCGAGAACTGGAAGCTGCGACGGGCTTTCTTGTGACCGTACTTCTTGCGTTCGACCATGCGGTCGTCACGGGTGAGATACCCGCCATCGCTGAGTGCTCCGTGCAACTCGGGCTGCAGAGCCTGAATCGCGCGGGCCAAACCGAGCACAATCGCTCCAGCCTGACCGTTGACCCCACCACCATTCGCCAGGGCGTCGATGTCGACCGATCCCAGCATGTTGGTGGCCTTCAGCACCGCCTCAACCTGGAGGCGATTCCGCTCGACGGGGAAGAAGTCTTCAAACGTCCGCCCGTTGACGGTGATCTTGCCCGTCCCCTTCCGGACGCGCACGCGGGCGACGGCGGTCTTGCGACGGCCGGTTCCCAACGAACTGCCATCCTTCTGCACTTTGCCGCGAAGCATGGCAGGAAGGCGGATCTTCGGTTCCTCAGCGACCGAGCCGATTTCCAGGCCGAGGGTCGCGCCCCCTTCCTCCGCCGCCACTTCGGCGGGGGCGGCGGGAGCCTCTTCGTGCTCCACCGCGTCTTTATCGACAGGATTCAACAGGGCGGGATCAATGTTCAAGGGATCAGCCATGGAAACTCAACCGCTCTCAAACGCCAGGAAAGTTGGCAGTCAATCGTCAATTCGACCAACACAGAAATTCAACATCCGCGACCAGACTCCGGTCGGCGGGTTTCGGCTCAGCCGACGGCAATCGGCTGCGGGTTCTGCGCCTGATGCTCGTGCTGGGGCCCCACAAACAGCTTCAGCTTCTTCAGCATCGCCCGACCCATCTTGGTCTTGGGGAGCATGCGCCGCACCGCCGACCGCAGGATCTCGTCGGGCTTTTTCTCCCACATCTCGGCAGCCGTCGTGAACTTCTGCCCGTCCGTGTAGCCCGTGAACCGCTTGTACGTCTTGCTCAGCATCTTCGAAGAGAAGCCCGGGTGCGTCGGGTGAGCCACCCGGCTGCCGCCGAACTTGACTTTTTCGCAGTTCACCACCACCACGTAGTCGCCCGTGTCGACATGCGGGGTGTAGGTGGGCTTGTGCTTGCCCATCAACATGGTCGCGACCTTGACAGCCAGCCGGCCCACGATCTGATCATTGGCGTCGACCAACACCCAGCTCGGCTCAAAGGTCTCGACCTTCGCCAAATAGCTCTTGCTCACGGCAACCAACCTTGCAACTCGAAACGCGTGAACGGAACTGGCCCCGACACGTCGTCGCGAAACCAGAAATCAAC
>JBKDUK010000490.1:0-3577 GCA_046339535.1 Planctomycetaceae bacterium
TCGTGGTTGATCGCGTCGGTGTGCAGCGAGCGAATCACCGCGATGTCGTCGGCCATCCCGGCAGTGAACGGCAGCAGTTCGCTGTACCAGGTTCCCCCCGCCCCATGCTGGGCGAACTTGAAGATCGAGCCCGCCATCGGCAGCGACGCCTGGCTGCCGGTCATCCCGGTCAGCCGCTGCCCTTGCCGGACCGAGTCGGGCAGTTGCTGGCCATTCTGTTCCACCAACAACGGCTTGTAGTCGAACGTCTCGAGCTGCGACGGCCCCCCCGACTGGAACAGATAAATCACCCGCTTGGCCTTCGCGGGGTGATGCAGCTCGGTCAGCACCCCCCGCTCGGCGGCCGAGACAGGAGACCCCCGGCCCAGAATGTCGGCCAAGGCCAGCGAGCCCAGTCCCAGGCCAAACCGCTGCAGAAACTCCCGCCGGTTCGATCCGGGGGCGGGCAGGGCCAGTTGGCCGACAGGGGCAATTCTCGACAGGGCAGACATCGCGGCACACTCAGGCGGACAATGGCAAACAACAGGGTCAAGGTTCAGACACGCAACGCAGGGGGCCAGTTCACGCGGTGCAGGTCACCGCCCCCGGTTCCCTCAGGCGAGCAACTCGGGAACGATCTGGGCTCCCGTCACTTCGGCGTCGCTCAGGCTCGCTTCGCGTCCCTCGTGCGGGAAGGTCAGCTTGCGGTGATCGAGGCCCAGCGTGTCGAGCAGGGTCGCATGCAGGTCGTGCACGGTCACCACCTTGTCGACCGATTTGTAGGCGAAGTCGTCGGTCCCGCCGTGGACGTATCCCCGCTTGAAACCCCCGCCCGCGACCCACAACGAAAAGGCGTGGCGGTTGTGATCGCGGCCGTCAGTCCCCTGCGAGACCGGCAGCCGGCCGAATTCTCCCGTCCAGATCACAATCGTCGAGTCGAGCAGGCCCCGCTGCTTCAGGTCGGTCACCAGGGCGGCACTCGGCTGGTCCGACATCGCGCAGAGCGACTTGAGACTGTCGGCGTTCTTGCTGTGAGTGTCCCACGGTTGGCCGTTGTGCACCAGTTGCACAAACCGCACCCCCTTCTCGACCAGCCGGCGGGCCAGCAGACAGCGGGCCCCGTACTCGGCGGTCGCCGGGTTGTCGAGCCCGTACAGCGCACGGGTCTCGGCGGTCTCTCCCGAGAGATCGGCCACTTCGGGCACAGCCGACTGCATCCGGGCGGCCACTTCAAAGTTCCGCAGCCGGGCCGCCAGCTCGGTGCTTTCGGGGTACTTCGCGAGGTGCCGGCGGTTGAGTGCCTCGAGAAAATCGAGTTGCCCCCGCCGGCGTTCGGGAGTTACCCCCTCCGGAAGTTTCAGGTTGTGGACGGGGGACGGTCCCGAGCGGAACATCGTCCCCTGGGTGATCGCGGGCAGAAACCCGGCCGACCAGTTCTTGTCCCCATCCACCGGCAGCCCCTTGGGGTCCGACAAGACCACGTAGCCGGGCAGATTCTCGTTGGTGCTCCCCAGGGCGTAGTTCACCCACGAGCCCCAGACGGGCAGCCCGGCGAAGATCTTGCCCGAGTGAATGAGCCGCAGGGCCGCCTCATGGTCGACCGACTCGGTGTTCATCGAGCGGATGAGGGTCAGGTCGTCGGCGATCCCCCCCAGGTGCGGCAGAAGTTCGCACAGTTCCATCCCGCATTCGCCATGCTTCTGGAACTTGTAGGGACTGCCGAGCACATTCCCCTTCTGCTTGTCGAAGTGGGCCTCGACCTCCCCCGCGGGGTAGGGCATGCCGCTGTACTTGTTGAGATCGGGCTTGGGATCGAACAGATCCATCTGGCTGGGGCCGCCATGCTGGAACAGGCAGATCACCGCCTTGGCCCGCCCCTTGCCGGTCTCGGCGGGATGCCGCTTCCCATCGGCCGCCTCGGCCGAGCTGCGGACCAACAGGTCGGCCAGGGCGAGCGAACCGAGGCTGCCGGCGTAGTTCCCCAGCCAGGCCCGCCGGTTGAGCAGCCACTCGTCGCGGATCATCCCGAACATCGTTTCTGCACCTCGACCCAGGAAACTCTGCGGAGCGCATCGCGTGCCGCCTGTTCGATCGCCGCGCCAGGCCCACGCAAAACCCAATTCCTATTCTACCCCATCACTGGACGCCCGTCAGTCGAGGCGGGCTGGTTTTCCTGAGCGCTGGGGTCTCGGTGTCGCCGGACGTGTCAGCGGGCACCGGACGGCGAGCGGGGCTCCCGTCGCTCTCCCTCCCATCGTCAATCCCCGCCGGGACCAGTACACTTTCGCCCGGATCCACGTCCAAACCGATCCGGCGTTCGCCTGGAGGAACTTCCCATGCCGCTGCTGCGTGTTTCCCGAGTGTCTGTTTCCCGACCGTGGGGGCTCTCCCGGCTGCTGGGTTGCGGCTTGGGCTGTTGGCTGGCCGCTGTCTCGACCCTGTCGGCCAGTGCCGAGACCCGGCCCGCCCCGCCGCAGACGGCGGCCGAGGTGCAGGAACTGCAGGCCCGGCTCGATCGCGACATTGCCGAACTGACTCGGCAGATTGAAGAGTCGCCGAAGAACATCCAGGCGTATTCGGCCCGGGGAGACCGGCTGTTCTTCCGGGGGAAGTTTGCCGAGGCGGTGGCCGACTTCGAGAAGATGGTCGAGCTTGACCCGACTCTGGCCGAGTCGCACTGGCGGCGGGGCATCGCGTTCTTCTATGCCGGGCAGTACGACAAAGCGGCCCACCAGTTCGAAATCTACCACTCGTTCGACAACATCGACCGCGAGAATGGCATCTGGCGGTATCTGTCGCAGGTGAAGGCGGTGGGGCGCGAGAAGGCCCGCGAAGGCCTGCTGAAGTACGAGAAAGACGACCGCGAACCCTTCCCCGACATCTACCGGCTGTTCGGCGGCAAGATCACCGGCGACGAGCTGCTGCGGAAGATCGAAGCGGCCGAGCTGCCGGCCGCCGAGAAAGAGAAACGGCTCTTCTACGCCGAGCTGTACGTCGGCCTCAACGAAGCGGTCGAGGGACGGGCCGAGGGGGCGGAAACCCACCTCGCGAACTCCACCGCCAACCGCTGGGGCGCCAAGGCAGGCGGCGGCCCCGGCTGGATGTGGCACGTCGGCCGCGTGCACCACGATCTGCTGCGGGCGGAGCGTGAGAAGAAGGCGGATTTGAAGCCGCGGTAGTGAGGGCGGGGGGTAACGCCCGGTGTTGCGCCGTGAAGGGTGGTGTGTGAACCCCGGTCGTGCCGCGCCAACATCGCCCATTCGATGAATGGGGACCGCTGACATCGGTCAAACCGACGAAATGACAAACCGACGAACACACAACCGACAAAACGCGAACCCACAAAACGCCAAACGCGAAAACCGTGGATTTCAGCACGGCCACCCCGCAGGGGTTGAAGAAATTAGCCGGGGGTTGAGCGAAGCGACACCCCCGGAACGCGGTCCCCAAAACACGCCGGCACCCTGGAGGGGCAGGGCTTCCAACATGATCACTCGATCCCGTTGATCAGCTTGAACGTGGAAACGTGGCCACCGTTTTTGTAGGCCGTCTTTTTCGGGGGTGGCTTCTTGGGACCACGCGGATGCTTTTTGTATCT
>JBKDUK010000491.1:0-6402 GCA_046339535.1 Planctomycetaceae bacterium
GCCAAGGCGCCGCCCCTGTGGCAGCAGCTCAACTCAGACTCCGCTCCCGGCTTCAGGGACCATCCCGGTGCAAATCAAACTGGCAGCCGCACGTTCAACCTGAATGCCGAGAGAATTTCACTTTGTTTATGCCTGCTGAAATGAATATTTACGGGTGTTTTTTGAACAGTCATAAGGTGGAAGTGTGATCATGTGGGGACTCTGATCGAATGCAGAGGGAATCAGCAGTCGCTGCGATTCCAGGAGGCATACCGAGAGAGTCCAGCAGGCTCTCAGAAAGAGAGTTTAAACAACAACTTTGGCAGCCGGCGGTACGGCTTCGAGGGATGACGACGTGGTCCGCCGACTGCCTCAGTTGTTGAATACGCGTGGGTGGTCCGTCCCCACGCGTATCTTATATACGATGTCGACGACTTTTACTAAGGAAATCATGAAGATTTTGATGTTTTCCACGGAACCATATTGAGGAACTGTAAGGGTAAAAAAGCGTTCGCTGGACACTTTGGTTTTTTGCGCCAGAGTTTTTTCGCTTGTCCGTACAATCGTTACTTTCGTTTTATTCGCTATTTCAGGACTTTCAATGAGAAGGGCCGGTCGTCTCAGCAACGACCGGCCCCAACGAACGCACCTCTACTTCCGATGCTACTTTTTGTTGGGTACCCAGCGGTACGCAACCAGAGCCTTGCGTTCACGTACGAACAGTTCATCTCCACAGACTGCCAGGTGTGCCCAGGCATCATCCTCGCTGATCTGTCGCGAGTCCAGTTGCTCAAACTTTTCGGGGTTTGCCTTGAACAGCACCAGGATACCCCGCTCGTCCAGCCCGAGGATCTTGTCTCCATTTGCCACCAGGCTCATGTACTTGCCGTAGGGTGTGGTGGTCCACTGCGACTTCCCATCCCGCAAATCGATGCAGGTCAGCCGTTGGTTCTTGAGATGCAGATACACAAAGTCACCAATGATCACGGGCGTTGACATGTAGCCCTCAACCTTGTTCGTCCAGGCGGTTTCCACCCTGGTTTTGTCCCCCCCCGAGACCGGCCGGTACAGGAACGATTTCCCCCCGTAACTGCTGGTGAAAATGCCATCGTTCCAGACCAGCGGAGTCAGGATATTCATTCCCCGGAAAGCGGGAACTTCTTGCTCCCAGTTCACGGATCCCGTCTGGGGGTCGACGCTCGCCAGCCTGGTCCGGGTTTGAACCAGCAGCTGTTCGACTCCTCCAACGGTCGCCAGGGTGGGAGACGAGAAGGCACTGCCGTTCATTCCTCCACCATCATTCAGCGATTTCCAGATTTCCTTGCCCGTCTGGCGCTCGAGTTTGAAGAAGGCCGCCCCCGCCTGAACGTAGACCGCCTCACCCACCACCAGGGGCGAACAGACGAATCCAAACGCCGGAAGAGAACTCTTGTACCGCTTGGGGAAGTCCACCCGCCACTTTTCGGCCCCCGTCTTCCCATCCAGACACACCAGGACGTCGCGAATCCCGGCGACGTAGAGGTTTTCGCCATCGTAGGCAGGAGTCGCCCGAATCCAATCGCCGTTCGCTTTCGCAAAAAACGGCATGCTCATCGCCCCGGGCCAGGAGACCTCCCACAGCAACTTGCCAGTCTGGCGGTCGAGAGCCCGCACCACCTCTTCTTTTTCATTCCGGGTTTCGGTTGTGAAGACCCGGTCTTCCGCGACGATCGGGCCGGAATAACTGGGGCCGAGGGGCAACTTCCAGACCTGCTGCAGACTCTCTCCCGACAACGTGTCGGGCCAGATGCTGCCAGCGGGAATCTGCCCATCCCGCGATGGACCTCGCCACTGGGGCCAGGTCGCGACGGGAGACTTGTCTCCGGCCAGCAGGCTCCCCGCACAGCAACCCCACACCACCGCAGCCGTCCACCAGCGAGTTCCAGCCATGCGTTTGTCTCCAAAATGAGAAAATTCGTTCACAACGTTCATGTTAGGAGATGAGTCAACCATTTTTTGGGGAAATTCACGGGCGGGATGTTTTGGGCGGTTAAACTGACGCGAGTTTGGCACGCTTCGACGTGTTTTCCTCCGGTTCGGATCTCCCCGCCCCGTTTGGCCTGAGTCCGTATGACTGCCCCGTTGACGTTGATCCTGGCGGGAGGGGGGACCGGGGGCCATCTGACCCCGGGACTGGCGGTCGCGACCGAGCTTCGCGAGCGCGCACCAGACGCCCGGGTCGTGTTTGTTGGCAGCGACCGTCCCATCGACCAGCGGCTCCTGGCTGGCCAGGAACGGCGGGTGCTGTCTCCCCTGCCGCTGCGGAGCGCGTGGCGGTCCCCCGCCCGGTTTGCCTGGGCGTGGTGGCAGGCCCATCGCCAGGCCCGCGAACTGCTGGCGGAGGTGGGGCCCCACGTTGTCTGTGGCCTCGGGGGCCTGGCCTCAATTCCTCTGATCCGGGCGGCCTGTCAGGCCGGTCTTCCCACGCTGCTGTTGGAGCAAAATGTCATTCCGGGGCGGGCCAACCGCTGGCTGGCGCGGTCGGCTCACCGGGTCTGTGTCAGCTTTCGCGAGACGATCGACTTGCTGCCACATCCCGACCGGTGTCGCCTGACGGGGAACCCCGTCCGTCCCGCGTTCGCCTCGCTGGCCAAAGTCGGATCGGGACCCGTGACAAATCCCTCGACCGTCTTGATCCTGGGGGGGAGCCAGGGAGCCCAGCCGCTGAACAACGCGCTGTTGGCACAACTGCCTGAGTCTCCTGCCGTCTGGAAGAACTTTCACTGGGTGCACCAGACGGGCGATACCGCCACCGACGAGTTGCGGGACGCCTATCTGCGGGCGGGCCTCTCGGCCGAGGTGGCCGCTTTTTTTCCGGACCTGGAGCGGCGACTCCCCCAGGCCGCTGTGGTGGTTACTCGCGCGGGGGCCACCACCCTGGCGGAATTGGCCTGTGCCGGTGTGGCCAGCCTCCTCGTCCCGTATCCGCAAGCCGCCGACGACCATCAGCGGGCGAATGCCCGGGCCTACAGCGTCCAGCGCGCGGCTGTCGTGGTGGAACAGGAGGGGGCCAAGCCGTTCCCCCGGCGTTTGGCCGAGACGCTGACCGATTTACTCACGGACCCCGAGGCCCGGAAAGAACTCGCCGGCCATCTGAGACAGCTCGCGCACCCGCAGGCGGCCGCCCGGGTGGTGGACGAACTCTGCCTGGCGGCTGGCCGGAGCTGAGCCCCAATTCGCAGTTTCTTCCCGGGGCTCACCAGCCTGAAGGTTGGGGACCACGCTGTGGAAGAGGCTCTCAGCCTGCAGTGTGCAACCTGCTTTCTCAATCCCGCCACGTCATTGCAACTCACGCCGTCCCCCCACGCTGGTGACTGACAAACCTGGGGGTTTGTCACCACCAGTGATTATCGCGAGCGGCGCCACCAGAGCAGCGCGGCCAGCGGAGGGCACAAGAGCCACAGCCCCGCCTGGAAATTCCACGCCATCGCCTGTTCCACGAAGAGCAGATACAGCAGCAGATACAACAGCGGACGGGTCAACCCCCCGGCAGCCGGCCGGAACGCCGAGGATGATTGCACTTCAGGTTCAACCGCCGTCCGTCCCAGAGTCACATCGAGACCCGCGAGGGGGCCTTCGCGCAGTTCCTCGGGGGTGAAGTTGGCCAACCGGCTTTCGGACGTGTCGAAATTCACCGCGAACAGTTCCGTCTTCAACGACGGCGGGGGAATGCGCGCTTCGTAGATCCCAGGTTCGACGGCGGGGCCGAACACAAACCCCGCCTCCGTCCCTGCGACCGTCGCCCGCACCTGGTCCCGCTCTCCTCCGGGACGCTGGATCTCGATCGAGGCATCCCCCACCGCCACGGGGACGGCGGCATCGAGGCTGTCTCCCACCAGTCTCCCACGCTGTCCTCCCCGCCCCATCGAGGCAACCTGCGTGATCTCCTGCACAAGCGGGACGAAACTCGGCCACAGGGGCCAGAGTGACCATTGCTCGTCGAGCGAAGTCGTCACCAGAATCACCCGACCCAGTCCCACGGGCTTCTCGACGATGGCGGGGACTCCGTCATCGAACCGCAGGGCCACCCGGCCACCGGCCTGTTCCCAGCCGGTCACAGCAAGCCGTGCGTACGAAATCGTGCTCTCCAGCCCCGCATCCGGATTTCCCTGGAAGGCCCCCACGATGGGGTGGGCAAAGTCACCCGGGTCAAATCGCGAAATACTGTCGCGCAGGGTGGGATCTCCCCGCCGGTCTCCCAATCGGGCGGGAAGCAGCCCTTTACCGTCCCGATACAACAGATCGTTGTAATCGCGCACCTGAACCTGGTCTCCCATGCCGAAGACCACTCCGCCCCCCTGTCGGACGAACACCTCCAGCAGGGAGATTTCACGCTCGGTCAGTCGCCGTACATCGCAGAACCAGACACAGTCGAACAACGAGAGGTCTTGTCCTCCGAAGTCGGTGTCGTTGATGATCACCGGCTCGAGCACGCTGCGTTCGCCCGAGGTCAGCCCTCCCCGCCGGGTCTGTGGAGACAGGGCCAGTTGCAGGTAGTCGGTCCCCTTCCCGGTGCCCCGGCCGCTTCCCCGGCCATTCACGCACAGCACCCGCACCCGGTCTTTCACCGTCAGGGTCAGCCAGCGGCGGTTGTCGAACGGCAGGGAGTCGTCCGCCAGCCGGACTTCGACCCGGTGCGGCCCGGCACTGTCAACCAGTGGTGTGAACAGTTCCGAGGTCTCGGCCCCCGCCGCCAGCGAGATGATGCGGCGGTCGACCAGGCGGTCATCCACCAGCAACTGCAGGTCGCGGTCAGACACCGCCTCACTGCCGAAATTCCGCAGGCTGACCCGCACCCGCACGGGACGATTCACAATCGGCACCGCTTCCAGCGATTCGATCCCGGTGATCCCCACGTTCGGCAGGCCCGGTTCGCCGGTGTCGATCAGCACGAGTTCGGCCGCATCGCCGATTTTTTTCAGGACTCCCCGCAATCGGGCTCCGTCGTCCCCCGCCCCCAGGTCCCAGGTGGCCCGCTGGAAGTCGCTCAGCAGGTACACTTCCTTGCGTGAGATTTCGGGGGCTGACTTCAACAGTGGGAGGGTCTCTTCCAGCCCAGCCAGCAGCCCGGCGGATGCAGGAGAGACCTGCAGTCGGTCAAGCTCTTCCAGCACCGAGGCCGAGCTGAACGAGGGGGTCTGCACGATGACACGCGGCGGCAGACTCGACAACCGCACGAGGTTGAGCGCATCGCCGGGCTTCGACCGCTCGATGATTTCCCGCGCGAGCCGCCGGGCACGCGCGAACAGTTCTTCGTCCCCGGCCTGCGCTCCCAGGCTGGCCGAGGCGTCGAGCACCAGCACCCGGTGGACAGGCAGCCCGGCCTGGAAGAAGTTCCCAGCCTGTTTCACGAGTGGTTCAGCCAGGGCCAGCACCGCCAGCAGGATCAGCAGCATCCGCAGGGCCAACAGCAGCAGTTGCTCAAGACGCAGCCGGCGGGCATTCTTGCGGGCCGCCTCCAGCAGAAACCTCATCGCCGCCCAGGGGGTTTCTCGGAACTTCCGGCGGTACAGCAGGTGAATCACCAGCGGCGCACCAGCCAGCCCCACCCACCACAAGAGCGAGGGAGAAGCGAACAGGTTGGCGAGCCAGGGAAACATCGCGGGAAACTTTCTCGCCTAGCGGGCGGCTGACCGGCGCCGCGCGCGGGCCGAGAGAAACGTACGCAACGCCAGATCGAGCGGCTGATCGGTCCGCAGCAGCACGTGGTCCATCTGCAGATCGCGGCACAGTGCTCCCGCCTCGCCGAGGAAGCCCTCGAACTCGCGCTGATACGCCTCACGCAGCGACCGGGGTTCGGTCATCAGCTCGGGGAGCCCTTCGAGACCTTTGAACAGCGTGGGATCGGCGAAGGGAAAATCCTGTTCGGCCGGATCGATCACCTGCAGCACAATCACTTCCTGCCGACGGTGTCGCAGATGCTTCAGTCCCAGCCGCAGCGCCTCGACATCATCAAACAGGTCGCTCAACAGAACCACCACCCCGCGCTGGCGGATCCGTTCGGCCAGTTCATGCAGAATGGGACCGAGGGCGGTATCGTCCCCTGTACCGTCGGCCTCCATCACATGGCAGAGCTGCTTCAGGTGCGTTGGCTGGGCGGCGGCCCGCACGAAGCTGCGCACGCCGCGGTCAAAGGTTGCCAGGCCCACGGCATCCTGCTGGTTGAGCACGAGATAAGCGAGGGCCGCCGCAACATGACGGGCGTAATCGAGTTTCGACAGCGACGCGCCGTCGGACCGATAACTCATCGACTCGCTGGTGTCGAGCAGGAACCAGCAGGCGAAGTTGGTTTCTTCTTCATACTGCTTGAGATAGATGCGGTCCGACTTGCCGAAGACTTTCCAGTCGACGTAACGCAGGTCGTCTCCGGGAACGTACTCGCGG
>JBKDUK010000492.1:0-33127 GCA_046339535.1 Planctomycetaceae bacterium
CATTGGCGTCGACCAACACCCAGCTCGGCTCAAAGGTCTCGACCTTCGCCAAATAGCTCTTGCTCACGGCAACCAACCTTGCAACTCGAAACGCGTGAACGGAACTGGCCCCGACACGTCGTCGCGAAACCAGAAATCAACAAAACCCGTATCCACTCACCGATTCACGACCGGGTCGCGAACCAGCACTGTGTCAGATGGCCGAACTGCGGGAGGAACATGACTGCTCTCAACACCGGCCGTTCCCACCATCTTTGGCACACTCGCCCAGCACCCTCAGGAATCCGGGACAGCAACAAATTGGCAGAGAGACAACCCAGCGAAAGGTTCGCCAGATTGCCATGATCCCCTTCGGCAACGTCCAGCTCGTCACGAGCCAGATCACCCTTCCAAATCATCGCCAGCCAGCCAATTCCTGGGCCAGCCCCGCCGTGTTCCGAGCCGAATCGGCTCTGCCCCGGAAAGAGAATATCTCCCCAGACCCACAGCGGACGAATCGGCGAGTATAACGCAGGGGGTGGGTGGGTTCAACCCATTCCGGCTCCGATGTGCCCTGCGCCGTGTCCCACAGCCTTGAATCTTGAGGGTCAACCCCTCCCCAGAGCGGCTGACCTTCTGTGTTCAACTCCTTATAGTTCGATTCCTGAGCTCCCTCCCTGAAATGGGCCGCAAGGCCCGTCCTCCGATCCAGACTGGACATGCGACAAGCACAATCCAGTCTCTCCCCATCGTTGACCATGACCGACTCCCGCACCAACGCGGAATACTGTGCCGAGAAGCTGAAGGCACTGAGCGATCCGCTCCGGTTGCGCATTGTCGAATTGCTGCAGCACGGCGAGCTGGCGGTAGGTGACATCTGTGAGTTCCTCGACACCCAGATCGTGCTGGTCTCACACCACCTGCAAATCCTCAAAACAGCCGGTCTCGTCGAATCCCGCCGCGATGGCCGCTACATGATCTATGCCCTGAAACCCGGCGTCCTCAAACGGGATCCCCGGCACGCCTCGGCCCAACTCGACTTCGGCTGCTGCCAACTCCAGGTCCCCGCCCCCCCCAATCCACAGTAGCTTTTTCACACAGATCAACGCCAATTGATGTCTTAACCCGAACTGGGCCAAATCGGCTGTTGGAACCAAAATCCACGGCCGGCCGGACCGTGTTGGGGCTCAGTGCCTGCGATGGACATAGTCCCTCCGCCCAGTTCCCCCCGCCCCACCCGCCGGCTCTCCCTCTCCGCCGCCGCGGCCCTGTGGAAGACTGAATCCAGCCAATCCGCCGCTGAACGCAACGAACCTGCCGATTTTATCGCCCTTGAGGAATGCGCCCTCAAACCCGATCGCGGAATTGGGCGGAAGTTGGCCGAATCGCCAGAAGTGACCGCTGGAACGCCTGTTGCGCCGGCCCGCATTTCTTTGGGGAGGGTCACCGAACCCTTCCGAAAAGTGGAGGTGTGGCAGTCTGGTCGCAGCCTTGGCACCTCGGGATGTCGGCTGCGGACTGCCCTTCCCCAAGCAGCGCTGGAAGATCCGCATCGGCCGTCGCATGAAGCATCTGCACTACGTCTGGAGTCTGCGCCGGTTCGTTCGCCTGCCCCGTGGGGAGGCCCGGTTCAATCTCCTTGCGGCTTTGGTTTGCCTCATTACCTGCGGCACTCTGGCCCTCAGCTTCCATACCAAACCGGCGGATGCCGGGCTGAGTTCCAGCTCGCGCAACAGGGTGGGCCAACTGTCTGTCGCGGCACTCCCGACCGGCGGTTCGGCCACTGGCAACCTGTCATCCGAAGACCTGCGGAAGCGGGTGGCGGGGGAATTGCAGACCAGCCGCATGGCCCTCGAGTTGCACGTCGCCATGCTCGAACTCGGCCGCAAGCGGATGGAAGCGATTCCCGATTACGAAGCGGTGTTCGTCCGGCAGGAACGCCTTGAAGGGGGCGCGCTGCTGGATCTGCAGACCATGGAGCTGAAACTGCGGCACACCCCCCTCAGCATCTACATGAAGTGGATCGAAGGGGGCGATGTGGGGCGCGAGCTGCTGTACATCGACGGCGAAAACGACAACCGCATGCTCGTCAAGTTGGGGGGAGGCAAGAAACTGCTGCCGGCGGTGAAGGTGGATCCCGAGGGGACCCTGGCGATGGCCGAGGCCCGGCACCCCGTCACCAATGCCGGGATCATGAACCTCTGCGACAAGATCCTCGCCTACCGCCGCCGCGACCTCACGACCCGCAGCGGCGTGCGGTGGCAGTTGATTCCCGACCAGAAGTTCGACAGCCGGCCGTGTCATTGTTTCATCGTCGAATACGAAAGCCCCAGTGTCGAGTCGCTGTACCGCAAGTCGCTGACCTTCGTCGATCAGGAACTCTCAGTCCCCATCTGTCTCAAAACCTACGGCTGGCCGATCGACGACGCGCTGAAGGACGATGCTCACCAGCTCGACGAGCAAACCTTGCTGGAATACTACGCCTACACCGGCTTGCGGATCGACCGCCGGCTGAGTGAAGCGGCCTTCGACAAATCGAATTCCGAGTATCACTTCCGGCGGTAATCAAGCCGGGAGTCTCTCTTGGTGACAGACCTTCAGGTCTCTCAGTCCAGTCCACTCGATCCGAAAGCTCACCCCACCAACTCGTCGTGTCGGTCCTCCACGCCGTCCGCAGGTTCGGTTTTTGACCTGTCGGGTTAAGGGCCCTCCAGCCGGTCGAGTCCCCACTCCACCGACAGCCGCCAAACACACCAACAATCCGCCGACCGATTCCGTGTTGCGGTCGAAGTGCAGGGGCTGCTGACCGATCCGTATCGATTGCCTGCCCGTTGGACCGGTTGCCTCCGGACGAACACCCAGCGGAGCGGACACAGAGGTCCGCCCCCCCGCCACCCTGTGCGTGGGCCCTCGCGGACGCGTGTGTTTGGCTGGGTGTTCAGCGGAGGTCTCTGGCCGGCGGCTCCCCTGCGGCGCCAGCCGGCCGACCGCGAACCTTGGCGGGCTGGCGTGCGTCTTTCTCGCCAGAGACGTCGGAGCAGTCGGCTGTGAGAGAAGGGAGTAGGGAGTTCTCCGGGCCGGGCGGTTGTGGGGGCTGACGCGCCCGCGGTTGCGCCCGCCGCCGGCGGTTTCACCAGGGAAGTCATCCGGCTGGATCAGGAGCCTGTCTTGAACACAGGTGGCGAGTCGCTCGCTTGAGGCTTCGAGTCCCTCGGCTTCCGCTGGAACGAGGCGGTCTTGGGTGGGCCGTGGGTGCGTTCCGAATACACGGGCCTGAATGCCGTTGGAGGCGGCTGATCTTTGCACGATTGGCGCGATGGGTTCGACTCCCATCAGGTCCACTTTCCCGCCAGTTGCATCGCCACAGGATCAGCGATCGCCGGTGTGCTGGGGCCCCGGGTCTCGGTCGACAGTTGGTATTGGCCACTGGGGTTCCTAAAGTTCGACTTCTGCATTCGGTTCTGCCTGCGAAGTCCAACGTCATGATTCCCCCCTCGTCACGCCGTGCGTCACGTTCGGGCCCCCCAAGACCGGGGCGCGTCGTGCGGGTGCTGTCGGTGCATCAGCCGTGGGCCGATGGTTTGTGCCTGGGTTGGAAACCGGTCGAGAACCGCACGTGGCAGACTCCCTATCGGGGCCGGATCTACATCCACGCCACCCGTCTCGAATCGCGGCCGAGTCCCGAGCAGCTTGCTGCCCGCGCGCCCGAGGTGATCGCCGAGATTCTCGCGCATTGGAACCGCCCCGGAGCGCGCCAGACGGGGGCCATCCTGGGAAGTGTGGAACTGGTCGACATTGTGCCCCTGGGGTGGGTGCGCGAAATCGACCGGCAGATCCAGGCGGGGACTCCCCCCCACCTGTTCCTGCCCCCCCTGGCCCAGCACTGGGTGCATGCCGGAGCCACCCTCGAACGTCTCACCCGCGTCGAGCAGCAAATTCGCCCCCTCAGTGAACGGGGTCCGGGCCAGGTCTTTTCTTTGTTCCTGGGACCCGAGTGCTGGCTCGTCGAGCAGCCCCGGCTCTTGCCGCGACCGATCTTCACCAAGGGGAAGCTCAACCTCTGGCGGTTCGAGCTTCCCCCCCACGTCGAGTGATGGGCTCTGGTCGAAAAGAGACTCTCGCTGCGAGACGGGCCCGCGACTCAATCGATTGATCAATCGCTTGTGTGGTCCGATGCCCAATCGAGCCGAGTGTCTTGAAACTTATCGGCATGATCCTGGCGAGCGCACTCTGATCGGGCCGTGACAACGTGGACAACGACCATCGGTCTTCGCCGCAAATCTCTCGCCAACCCTCCGCACGACCTCGCAGAGGTTGCTGCTCTCATCCCCGGGTTGCCGCCACAGCGGCTACCCGGAGGAACGCGATCCCTACCGGGACCTGAACCCTGAAAGTGGTTCCTTTCGTCGTGGGCTCGCTCAATGATCGATCCCCCGTTCATCAGACGGGGTGTGGAAAGCAATCCCTAAACGGCTTCCCGACGCGATCGAGGGCCCGGTTTGGAAATTCTGGCGACCGCTGCGAGATGACTGCTGCAGCGGATTGACTGTGTCAATCGCAATTCTCTGAACCCGCATCGCTGCTTGTGAGGAGATCCATGCCCAACAGCCTGTTGAAAACCTCACCTTTTCGATCAGATTCAACAGATCCGAAAGCAACTCCATCGTGACGATTGTTTCATGAGGCTCCAACGCCTGACAGGAAGTCTGAGAGGGGACCCGCGGTCGAGCCCATCGCCAGAGCACCTCACCATCTGACTCGAAGGACTGCCTTGATAACCCCTGCACCATCTCTTTCGGGTGAAACCCGGGGTCTGGCCAAGGGTTGTGTTCTCAGAGCGACGAAGGGCGGCCCCGCAGGCAACGCCAGACGGCGGCGCGGATTTTTCGGCGGCTCAGGGAAGACCAGGGGTCTCAGGGGGTGCACTGCCGAGGCGCCGCTGATAGCGCAGCGGCAGGTCGCCACCCACCCTCCCCCATCAGGGGGAGACGTTCCTTGCGCTGGACCACGCACCCGGGCGACGGGCGAAGTACGGTCTCGGGGAGATCGAGGTCGTCTTTCCCGAGAGACGGCGAGGGGAGTCAGGCCTGAGTGGACCCTGGACCCACTGTTCTGAACGGCGCGGATGATTCGCTACCCTCGATGACGCACCTGCCTGATGATCACGTGATGATCGCGACGATCGTCCTGCAGCGGAATTTCCATCTCGCTAAGTTCGGCCCCGTCAAGCACGATTTGCTGGCGCCTCTCTGACGACGCGAGGAATTCGACGGTGATGTGATAGACCGTTTCGCGATACCGGTAATGCACGATGAACGAGTCCCATGCCGGAGGGACGCACGGATTCACTCGCAGGGTGTCGACTTTGAGATGTAACCCGAGCAGTGACTCCACAATCAGTCGATACATCCAGCTGGCGGAGCCGGTGTACCACGTCCACCCGCCGCGGCCTGTGTGGGGAGAGACCGCGTAGACATCCGCCGCGGCCACGTAGGGTTCGACCTTGTACTTCGCGATCCGGTCGGGGGTATCGCCATGATGGACCGGGTTGATCAACGACAGCAATTCCCACGCCTTTGCGGCGTCGCCGAGTTTGGCGAATGCCATCACCATCCAGATCGCGGCGTGAGTGTATTGTCCGCCATTCTCGCGGATTCCGGGGGGGTAGCCCTTGATATAGCCGGGATCGAGCGGGGACTTGTCGAACGGGGGATCGAACAGCTGGATCAACCCCTCAGTGCGGCGAACCAGTCGCTCATCAACCGATTGCATCGCCTGACGAGAGCGGCGGGAATCGCCCGCTCCGGACAGAACTGCCCAGCTCTGCGGCAATGAGTCGATCTGACATTCCGAGTTGATCGCTGTTCCCAGCGGGTCTCCATTGTCGAAGTAGGCCCGGCGGTACCATTCCCCATCCCAGGCATGCTGCTCGATGTTGAGCTTCAACTCGGCGGCTTTCACGTCACACATCCCGGCAAACGTCACATCGCCCTTCGATCGGGCCAGCACGGAAAACCGCGTCAGGATCTCGTACAGAAAGAACGCCAGCCAGACACTCTCGCCCCCCCCGTGCTCACCCACAAGGTTCATCCCGTCGTTCCAATCGCCGCCGCCGATCAGCGGCAGACCATGCGACCCATGTGTCAATCCACGCTGGATCGCCCGCACGCAGTGGTCGTAGAGGGTCCCCGACTCTTCCGACTTCAGTGGCAGGTCGTAGTAGCTTTCCTCCTCCGGTTTGACCGGGCGTCCCTCCAGATACGGAACAACCTCGTCGAGCACTCCGGTATCCCCGGTTCCTTCGACATAGCGGCAGGCCACATACGGCAGCCACAGAAAGTCATCGGAGAAGTGGGTGCGCACCCCACGCCCCGCCGGCGGGTGCCACCAGTGCTGGACGTCCCCCTCGGCAAACTGATGTGCCGCACAAAGCAGCATGTGGCTGCGGATCATGTCGGGCCGGGTATGCAGCAGTGCGGAGACGTCCTGAAGCTGATCCCGAAAGCCGAATGCACCGCCAGACTGGTAGAAGCCACTGCGCGCCCAATAGCGGCAGGCGAGGGTCTGGTAGAGCAGCCACCCATTCGCCAGCAGATTGAGTGCGGAGTCGGGGGTCTGAACCGAGACGGCACCCAGTGTGCGTTTCCAAAACTCCCAGACCTCATCGAGCACGCGCTGTGCCGCTTGCGGCTGCTGAAATTGCCGCACGATGTGCCGCGCCTCGTCGACATCGCGACCCACTCCCAGCGTGAAGACAATTTCCTTCTGTCGTCCATCGACCAGCTCGAAAGCGGTCTGGAGGGCCCCGCAGGGATCGAGTCCTGCCCCCACCTTGTTGGAAAGACGCTGCCGGGTCATCGCCGCTGGCCTGGCGGTGCTGCCGTTTCGTCCCAGAAACTCCATCCGATCCCCCGTCACAGACCGCTCCGCTTCCGAGACATTGAAGAATGCGACTCGTTGCGGGAACTCGAGGCTGAACGGATTCCGGGCGAGTACAGCCCCACTCTGCGAATCCACTTCCGTGACGACGTACATCAGCCCCCGCGACCTCATCTCTCCCAACACCCATTCGACATACCCGGTGGCCGACAAGCGACGTGTCCGTCCTGAGTTGTTGCGGATCGTCAACCGCACGAATTTGACGGGCTGCTCAATTCCGACGTAGACCCACAGCTCGGTGGTGATGCCGGACTCGGTGTGTTCGTAGACGCTGTACCCCAAACCATGGCGGCAGATGTACGGCGTCGCCGATCGGACCGGCTGGGGCATGGGTGACCAGACCTGCCCGCTGTCTTCGTCGCGCAGATAGAACGCTTCGCCGCTCGGATCGACGATGGGGTCATTCGCCCAGGGCGTGACCCGGAACTCATGAGCATTCTCGCTCCAGGTGTAGGCACTGCCGGTCTCCGAGATGACGGTTCCGAAGTTCGGATTGGCGAGGACATTCACCCAGGGGGCCGGGCACTCCTGACCTGGAAGCAGGCGAATCACATATTCGCGCCCGTCCGGCGTGAAACCTCCCAGCCCGTTGTAGAACAACAGCTCCCGACCAAAGGTCCCATCTGGCTGTTCTGCGTTCAGTTCCGGACGGGCCCGCATGGTCGGAATCAGTTCCGGGGGCTTCAGTTCGGATCGCATCCGACGATCCAGCTGTTCTTCGAGCGGCCCCTCGAGATCGACGATGATGACCCGGGCCACGGTCTGCAGCAGGACGCGGTCCTCATCCGACAGCTGATCAGCACGGCGGATGAAGATCCCTCCGGGACGGTCGAGTGTCGAGCTGTCTGCGGCGGAATTGCACAGTCCCACGATCTGATCCTGCAACTCCTGGCGATAGCCGGAGTCTCCGTCGTTCCAGATGACAAGGTCCACCGCGAGGCCCTTGAGCCTCCAGTACGCATGAGCCTGAACCAGTTGCCAGGCCAGTGACAGTCGTTCCGTGCGGCCGATCTTCAACAGCACAATCGGAAGGTCGCCGGAAATGCCATGTCCCCACAGGGCGGACTGTCCACGTTGATTGCGGGCCAGAATGCCGACCGGCGCCCGTTGGGCCGGGTTCATGTAGAGAATCGAACTGGCCAAACGACTGTAGAGCAGCGCATCGGCATCCGTCGCATTGATCTGCCGGCACATCACCTGCGCGTGGCTCCACGCCATGACGAGAGCGCGGTCCGCCAGGTGATGGTCTCGATAGCGATCGATCAGCCGCAGGGCCTCGTCCCGTGTCGCAGCCATCCCTGTCACGAAGTCGACTGAGACGGTCGCATCGGGAGCCAGGATCAGCCGCTGGCGGATCGCGACAATCGGATCAAGCACCGCTCCCTCGGCGTTCGACAGCCGACCGGACCGCTGCATGGCCTCAGGATTCTGGGGACTGCGACGGCGTCCGAGAAACTTCAGCCGGTCGGTCTCATACGATGGTTCTTCGGAGGATGCCGTCCGCACGGCCACCAGATGCAGCATCCAGGGGGGCTTCTCGGTGTGTGAACGAGGTCGTCTCGAACAGAGTATCGACCGCCGCGCGGGGACCAGTTCCGTCTGCACGAACAGGTTTGAGAACGCCGGATGAGTGGCATCGGCCGCCCGGGTGGCCAGCACGACTTCGGCATAGCTGGTCAGCTCGATCACGCGGGTGACGCGCGAACGATTGGTCAAAGTCACCCGCCGGATCTCGATGTCATCTTCCGGAGAGACGGCGATCTCCGTATGCAGCTTGATGTCATGATCACGACGCCGGAACTCGGCCCGCGACTGCGAGAAAATCGCCTGATAACGCTTGCTGGGGGTCAGAGTGGGGTGATAGGCCGTCGACCAGACCTCGCCCGTCGAGACATCGCGGAGATAGCAGAATGAGCCGGTGTGATCGCAGGTGGCATCTTCACGCCAGCGGGTCACGGCCAGTTCTTTCCACTGGCTATATCCTCCGCCGCTGTTGGTGACCATGACATGGTAACGACCATTGGACAACAGATGGACTTCCGGAATCGGCGTGTGGGGTGTGGCGCAGACTCGAATCTGCCCCGCCAGATCACTGTTGGGATCGCGCTCGACCAGGGCCTCCGAGGCATGGGGGAAGAACGAGCCGACCAGTGGCATCCGTTCCTGCAGCAACAGTTCGACCGCCTGCAACCGGGGGTCGGCGAGAAAGCGGCGCTGCATCGGCTGTTTCAGGAGGCAGTGAGCCAGTGCCAGCAGACTCATTCCCTGATGATGGGCCATGTAGGACCGCACGATCGCCATCGACTGCTCCCGGGCAACCCGGGTTCGCGTGTAGTCGATCGCCTCGAAGAAGCCGTATTCGCCCACAAATCCGAGCTTCTCCATCGCCTGCAGATTCTCACACGCCGGCTGTGGAGACACCATCAAGGCCATCGCGGTGGCATACGGCGCAATGACCAGATCGTCCGCCAGCCCACGTTTCACCCCCAGGCCCGGTACACCAAACGCCCGGTACTGGTAGTTTTGTCTGGCGTCGGTCGCGTTGTAACCCGATTCGGAGATCCCCCAGGGAACTCCCCGTTGCTGACCGTATTGCCGTTGTCGCAGGACCACCGCACGGCAGGTCTGGTCAAGCAGCGTCTGCCAATGGGTCGGCATGACCAGGAGGGGCATCAGATACTCGAACATCGACCCGCTCCAGGACAACAGCATCTGCTGTCCTTTCGACGTGGTGAGCAGACGACCAAGCGCAAACCAGTGTTGCTGCTTCAGCTGTCCCTGGGCGATGGCCACATAGCTGGTCAGCCGCGACTCCGACGCCAGGAGGTCATAAAAGCCCGTGTCTCGCCGTCGCTCGCTGACATCGAATCCGATCGCCAACAGATGTCGTGAGGAATCGTACAGGAACTCATAGTCGGCCTCGGCGAACTCGCCCGCAATTCGCGCGAGTTGTTCAATTGTCGCCAGCCGCTCGCCTGCCCGCTGCTCGCTGGTGCTGACTTTCTCGCGGAGTTCGGTCAACCATTCCCGCTCCGCGCTTCCAGTGACCGCGGGGTCCGTGATTTGCTCCAGATGGCGATCCAGAGCCTGCAGGAATTGAGCGGAGATCGTCCTCAGGGATCGCAGTGTCTGGCAGTCCTCAAGTTGGCGCAGCATGCCCGGCAGCTCGCTGCGGAGCTCGGTCCACTCGGGCGAGCCCAGCGACCAGATCCCGGGAGGCGTCGGTCCATGCGATAACCAGGGGGCCAGAAACAGCAGGTCCGCCCCATGGTCCCGACATTCCTGCTCCAGATCGATCAGCCACGGCTGGGCCGCGTCCGGGAGTGCCTGCGCTGGCAATTCCGTCAGTTCGCTGGCAAGCGACGAGACCCGCGAGAGCAGTTCCGAAGTCGCCACCAGACATCGCGAAGCACAGAGACCTCGTTCCAGAACCGCGAGGAGGGGGCTCACACACGCCAGGGTCGAGGCCCGGGCAGACGCGGACTCGCCAATCTGAATGAGCGCTCGTCGTGAGCGATCGAGCGAAGTCCACACGCCGGGAGACAACAGCGGCGAGTCGGGCAACTCGCGCAATCCGGATCGCAACGTCAGCAGCATCCCCGCCAGATTCCCGCTGTCGACCGACGACACGTATTTGGGATAGAGAGGCTGCAATGTCAGCGTGTCGTACCAGTTCAGAAAATGTCCGCGGTAGCGCTCCAGCTGCCCGAGTGTCTGGAGTGTGCGGCCCGTCCGATCCAGCAGTTCATCCATCGAGATGAATCCGAAGTCATTGGCCGCCAGGGTGGACAGCAGCGAGACTCCGATATTCGTTGGCGACGTCCGATGAGCAACGATTCCGACAGGATGCTCCTGATAGTTGTCGGGGGGTAGCCAGTGGTGTTCGGGCCCCACGAATTTCTCAAAAAAGCCCCATGTCCGGCGGGCCACCCGGTGCAGGTAGAGTTCCTGGGCGGGAGTCAGTGCGGGCTCGCGATCCGAAGCCGGCTGGCTGATCCGCCAGGCGATCCACGGACTGGTGATCCAGAGTCCCAGCAGTGGCCCCGCCTCCCTCAGAACGCTGGGGCGCGTCCAGATCAACACAACCGCGACAATGACCGCGAGCGCCGGGGCCGCGGCCATCGTGCGATAGCAGCCCGCAACCGTTCTTTGCCCGTTCCGGTCCGAGTCGCTGGCCGTCATCCACTCCAGCATGTTGCGACGGGTGATCAGCATCCGGATGGATGTCCGGATGATCGCATCGAGACTGACGAAGGCCTCATACGGCAGAAAGGCCAAATCCAGCACGGCCCGCGTCAGGTTCTTGCCCCACATCTCCAGCGAATGCCTCAGATGCTGCAGCAACCCGACATCCGGACTGAGACGCATGGATGTGACCAGCGACACTGTCACTGTCGGAACCAGCACAATGCAGGTGACCACCGCCGTCCAGACCCCGACCGCTGGCCAAATCAACCAGGCCAACAGCAGGACCAGCAACAGGGCGGTCGGAACCACGCTCCGTCTCAAATTGTCCAGGATCTTGTATCGTGACAGCAGGCTGATTGGGTTCCGCTGAAACTTTCCGTTGACTCCTGTCACCAGGGGACAGATCCAGGCCGCAATCTGCCAGTCCCCCCGAATCCACCGATGTCGTCGACTGATGTCGGACAGGTACCGCGACGGGTATTTCTCGAAGACGCGGATATCGCTGCCCAGGCCGGACCGGACGTAACAGCCTTCGAGCAGGTCATGGCTGAGGATCTGGTTGTCGGGAAACCGGTTCTCGGTCGTCGCGATGAAGGCGTCGATGTCATAGATCCCCTTGCCGATGAACGACCCCTCCGCGAACAAGTCCTGATAGACGTCGGAGATCGCGCGCGTGTAGGGATCGATGCCTGCCTCGCCCGCATGCAGTCTCGCAAAGATCGACTGACCAAACTGTTCCAGGCAGGTCGCCACGCCGGGCTGCAGGATGCCGTAGCCTTCCACAACGCGGCCCTGTGCTTCATCGACGCGGGCCCGATTCAGCACATGGGCCATGGTGCCGACCAGCTGGTGTGCCGCATCGTGCGGCAGCAGGGTGTCGGTGTCCAGCGTGATGACGTATTTCATCCGTGACAGAGATCCCGGGTTTCGGCCCACGATCAATTGGAACGCCGACTGGTTTCCAGTGCGGAGGAAGGCGTTCAGATCCGAGAGCTTGCCCCGCTTTCGCTCGCGCCCCATCCACACCTGCTGTTGTTCATTCCAGATTCGCGGTCGATGCAGCAGATAAAAGAGGTCTTCATCCCCGACCGCATATTTGAGATTGAGCGTCTTGACACCCGCTTCCGCCAGTTGCAGCCAACGCACGTCATCGGGTCGCTCCGCGGTCTCCGCATCACAGAAGTCCGTCAGCAGCGCGAATCGCAACTGCTCGTCACGATTGGCCATGTACCTCACTTCCAGATCCTCCAGCAACCGGTTGATTCCGCCGGCTCCCGTCAGCATCGTGGGGACCACGACCAGCGTCGCACACTCACGGGGAATCCCCCCGGAGAAATCCAGACGGGGCAAACGCCGCGGAGCGACCAGGAAAGTTGACAGCCAGTTGATGAGCGACACACTGAGGTGTGTGGCGCAGAGAAACAGCAGACCTGCGGCCGCCCAAGCACCCAGTCCGCTCATGCCAGTGACTGACATCACTCCCATGGTGACCAGGAGCGACAGCAGCAGAATCGAGCCGACATAGAGTGGGAATGCCCTGACGCGACACTGCCGGGCGAGCCGTCGGGTGAGCGGCTGGTGACGAAGAGTGACCCGTTCGAACTCGGCCTGTCCCTGGTCGATCAGAAAGTAGCCGACATGGGCGGAGCGCTGCTGACGGCCATCCTGGGCGGCGGCTGCCCGCGCCAGGCTGATTGCACGGCGGGCCACTTCCGACTCGCTGAGCGGACTTTTCTTGGCCGTTTCCTCGACGATCTGCCGATAGCGGTCACGTGAACCGAAATCCATCCGCGGGTAGACGCCCGAAGGGTCCTCGCGCAGCGTCTGCTCGACGACACTGAGCGACTCCACAAACTCCCGCCAGTCAATCGCACCCAACTCGCGGAGGGAGTGGATGCTGTTGCTGATGGAGACCTGGTTCACCGCCTGATTCCGGGCATCCGCTTTGACCAATTGCTCGATCGACTGTCCCTGCTCAGAGAGGCGATGCTCAATCCAGGTCAGCGGGACAGAAAACATGGTGCTCTGCCCCTTCAGACGGCGCGTGACTTCCGCCACAAAGGCCGGCGAGAGGGGTGGATTCCGCTTCGCGAGTTCTGCCACCAGCAAGATCAGACGGTGCGGTGTCCGTTCGGCGCACTCATTCAGCTGGTCCGACCATTCGTGTGCGACTGTCCGCCCGATGGATGCTGTCATGATCCGGGCTGCAACTCGTCGAAGATTTTCGATCAGCGCCTGCCGGATCATGATCGGGATGGCCCAGAGTTCACCCAGCGTGAGCGGCCTGCGTCTCTGGTAGGCCGCCACGAAATCTTGCAACTGGGACACATCAATCCGGCCGTCAACGTGGGAGATCAGTTCCAGCGTCACATCATAGACCAGCGGATATCCCGCTGATGGCCCGTTCAGCAACCTGGGCAAGCCCCGGCTATAGCGTTCCGGCAAATGCCGACGGGTCAACCGGATCTGTTCTTCAATCAGATAAAAGTTATCCAGCAACCATTCGGCGGCGGGAGCGATGCGATCCTTGCGTTCGACCGCCTGAGACACCAGCTGATGCGCTTCCAGCAAGACGCGCTCATTGTCCTCAAGTCGAGCCAATAACCGATCGGGACCGGGCCGCGGGCTGATCTGATGCCAACTGGCGAGGCTCTCCGCGTGCTGCTCAAGTTGGGAAGCGCTGAACAGCTCCGACTGCAGGGGCAGATCGTCTCCGAAATCGCGAAACAAACCATCCATTCCGATTCGTGACTGGAATCGGTCAAGTCGTTCACGAATCCCGAAGTGCCAGAGTTTCATTGAGTCTTTCAGTAGAACAACTTTTCAAACCCCGCTGGGTTGACCACGACGCGATCCTCACCGCGTTGAACCTGGGCCGACCGGGTTGATGACGTCTCTCCAGCTCAGTTCGTCCATAACGATGCCTTGGGAGTCAGGTTACAGATCCTGTGTCTGGCGGGATCGCACACAGACTCACGCCGGGTTGGCCCTGCCAGGAGATGGTCTGCATCATGACCCGGGGACCCCTCGATGTACCACAGAGCGTTCCACGGGGGAGCCGCCTCGGTGGTTTCCACACTCTGTGCGTTGGCCAGGGACTCTGGTGATCCAGCGGCTGGACGAGAATGGCGCGGGTATCCGCCACAAATTCCCGCTCTCCCAGAGCGCCACATCAACGCACACGCGTCGGGTTGAGCCCGCTCGTCTCGATCTCGGGATTGAGAACGAACCACGGCTTTTGTCGGGGATCGGATGACAGCGGGACGGGCTTGCGAGTCCCCGGTGATTGCCATCCAGACCCTCACTTGGACCGGCGATCAGCGGAGCCTGAGACAGCTCTTCGGCTGCCTCCTGTTCCAGGTCCGCAGCCCGATTCATGGACGGAGCGCCCTTCATGGTCCGCGAATGGACCACGTCACACATCACAGCCTGCGACTCTCGTGCCATGTTCTCACTGAGGAGGGAAATCAGCCCATCGCGTGTCACTTCTGACTGCGAACAAGCATGGAAGGATCGAGGCATTTGCAAGTCTTCGTCACGTGTACGGCTCTGGGACCCGACGGGACGTTGCTCTCAGATCCGATGCGTCAGCGCCAGAATGATGAGGATCAGAAGGATGAGTCCGATCCCGCCGCTGGGACGGTATCCCCATTCACGACTGTGGCTCCAGTTCGGAAACGCACCAATCAGAGCCAGGACCAACAACACGATCAAAACGGTGGACAACATGGAAAGCCTCCAAAACCACAGGAAAGGTTCTCACTCGTGGATTCGCGGTTACTTGATGTGAGACATCTCGTTGGCATCCGCTTTGGCCTTGTCGGCATCGACCTTCAGATACATGTCGACACTGCTGCTGCCCGCGTTGTGGCTTGTCGTGAGTTCAAACCAGCCTTGTTTGAAGCCGATCACAACCACAACAACCGCGAGTCGCATCACAAACAGCATCAGATTTCTCATGCGGGTGCCTCGAAAGGGATGGTCACTGGACTCAGCAAGTTGGATGGAGCAACAGCCTCCGGCGACGATCATGCAGCGCGGATGAGGGCCAGGGGTGGGGCGATTGCCGAAGAGGGCAACTTCCTGGCCCAATGTCTTGGACATCAATCGAGTCCTCCAGACGGCCAAGTCGGGCAGCGGCCGCAAGGCCGACGCGCCGCAGTTCCGGAGGTCCGTTCGCCGCCCGACGTGATTCACTCAGCAATCGCTGAAGACCGTTGTCCTCACCAACAACGACCGACACGTGGGCATGACATGTCATCACCAGCATGACGGGGCGCTCCCACACTGCCTGAAGGACTCCCCTGATGTCACAAATCAGGGTTTCCCATGAATTCCGGCCAAGGACATTTGCAACCACAAAAGACGACACAACCACCGCCCTTTGATTGAATCTCATGACGTCGCAGTGCACTTGTCGTCCGAACTCTGTTGCCCTCGCACTTCGATTGGCTCAGTGCCTCGGCAACACCCCCATTATCACCTCCGCCTGCTCAGAAGAGATCGGGTAAATGCTGAAAGAATCCCAATTCTTTCCAATGACTTCTGCGCACCTTCGTGCAGGTTTCAAGCCGCATCACTCATGACGCCCCCCTCGTGTCCCGCCTGGAATCCCTTCGACACACGGCAGAGCGTGCGACTCGACAGCCGGCAGCGCTTGCGGTGTGAGAAGTACTGGCGCGTTCCGTCCACCCCGTGACCGTTCCTGCCATTCACGCCCTGGGTGCCCGCACGGTTGGTATTCCGCATCCCGGTTTCTACAGTTCGGTGCTGCGGATTGGTGCTGTTGCCAGAGTCTCCTTGCATGTCCGCTCCTCCGTCACGTCTTCCTTCTCGATCGGTTTCCCCGGGCGCTGGGTGCGTCGTGCGGGTGCTGTCGGTCCATCAGCCATGGGCCGATGGGCTCTGCCTGGGTTGGAAACCGGTCGAAAACCGCACCTGGCAAACCCCCTATCGCGGCCGGATCTACATCCACGCCACCCGCCTCGAATCGCGGCCGCGTCCCGAGCAGCTTGCTGCCCGTCCGTCCGAGGTGATCGCCGAGATTCTCGCGCATTGGAACCGCCCCGGAGCGCGCCAGACCGGGGCCATTCTGGGAAGTGTGCAACTCGTCGACATTGTGCCCCTGGGGTGGGTGCGCGAAATCGACCGGCAAATCCAGGCGGGGACTCCCCCCCACCTGTTCTTGCCCCCCCTGGCCCAACGCTGGGTGCATGCGGGGGCCACCCTCGACCGTGTGACCCGCGTCGAGCAGCAAATTCGCCCCCTCAGTGAACGGGGTCCGGGCCAGGTCTTTTCTTTGTTCCTGGGTCCCGAGTGCTGGCTGGTCGAGCAGCCCCGGCTCTTGCCGCGACCGATCTTCACCAAGGGGAAGCTCAACCTCTGGCGGTTCGAGCTTCCCCCGCAGGCCGAGTGATAGGCAATGGAAGTAGACCCGGGGTTCCGCACCGGATCGCGATGCGACCGTTGTTGCTGCACCCTGAGCGATCGAAAGACGCCCCTTCAGGGCTGATGATGGGTATCTGGCAGTGGGCACGGGGACGAACCGTTTTTGAAACACGGTCCCGCACGACCTCGCAGAGGTTGCTTCTCTCAGCCCCGGGTTGCCGCCACAGCGGCTACCCGGGGAACGCAATCCCCGCGGGACCCGAACCCTGAAAGTGGTTCCTTTCGTCGTGGGCTCGCTCAATGATCGATCCCCCTTCATCAGTCGGGGTGTAGAAAGCAATCCCTACAGGATAGAGATCGTGATGGGGACGACGACCTGGGGTCGTCGCATGCGCGACAACCCCAGGCTGAGGGAAGTATCGCCTACGGGGACGTGTTGGTGGGCGAGGTGGTTGCTGGGGCAACGATCCTTCAAGGGCAGTCGGTTGGGACGGGAACGAGAGGATGGGAAACAGGTGCGGGCGTTACAGCGCGAACAGCCCTTCGAGCGGTTGCCCATCCGACAGCCGCCACGGCCGCCCGGTGGGATCGTGAAACTCGCGCTGCGGATCGATTCCAAACCGCCACAACACGGTGGCGGCGAGATCGGCGGGTGAAACCGGATCGCGGTCGGGATAGGCCCCCAGTTTGTCGCTCGCCCCGTGCACCGCTCCCCCCTGCACCCGGCCCCCCGCCAGGGCGACGGTGTAGCAGTCGGGCCAGTGGTCGCGTCCGGCACTCGCATTGATCTTGGGAGTTCGCCCAAACTCTCCCATCTGCACCACGAGAGTCGAGTCGAGCAGCCCGCGCTGCTCGAGGTCTTCAATGAGGGCCGAGACCCCCTGGTCGGCGGGAGGAATCAACTGCCGGTGGCGGGGGAAGATGGTCTGGTGACTGTCCCAGTTGGCATCCTGTCCGTTGTGCATGCCGTCGAACACCGTCACAAACCGCACGCCCGATTCCACCAGCCGGCGGGCCAACAGCAGGCTCTGGCCCAGCAGGTGCCGGCCGTAGCGTTCGCGGACAGGGGGGCTTTCTCCGGCCATCTGGAACCCCCGGCGAATCTCGGCCGACGAGATCAAATGCAGCGCCCGCGCCTGGCAGATCTCCATCCGGGGGCCCAGCGGGGCCCGCGCGTCGAGCGTCTTGAGCAGCGCGTCGCGGGCCTGCAGTTGGCCGTCGCTGCGGCCTACCGGCAACTCGAGGGCGGGAACCCGGAAGTTGTCGTTGTTCGGATCGCCAAACACCTGGAACCGGTCGTGGGCTCCCCCCAGAATTCCAGGAGTCTGTCCAGGCAACTGCACCACGTTGTAAATCGTGTAGGGCAGGGCCACATACGGCAAAATGCCCGCCTGCTCTCCCAGTCCATAACCAACCGCCGAACCCAGCGTGGGGAAGCTGCGTGAATCGTCGGCCAGCAACTCGAGGTCACCGCCGATGGGGGTCCGCCCCGTGAGGGCTTCGGCCGCCGCCGCGTTGTGGTTGCGCATCGGATGATGCACGCTGCGAATGAGCGCCATCCGGTCCAGCACCTGGGCGGTCCGGGGGAGCAGTTCCCCAATCGAGACTCCGGGGACAGCGGTCGGAATGGGCTGCCATTCTCCCCGCACCTGGGCTGGAGCCAACGGCTTGGGGTCGTAGGTTTCAAACTGGCTGGGCCCCCCGTAATGAAACACGAGGATGCACGCCTGGATCGGCCGATGCGATGAACGGACCCCGCCGGCGGCCTGTCCGGCGGCGCGGTTCGGAGGGGCCTGGCTGGCCTCGGCCAGCGCGGCCAGCCACGGAAACGCGGCCAGCGTACCGTGCAGAGCCCCGAGGCGCTGCAGAAAACTCCGCCGGCCAGCCCGTTCGGCCGCCGCAGCCGAGGGTTCGGGCGTCAGGCCGAGACTTCGAATGGCAGTTCGCGACGTCGGGGCGGAGGAATGCAGCAGCATGGCGACCGGGCTGGCAGGTTGGAGACGAGGGGACGACACCCCCCTCTGGCAGTCTACGCCCACTCCGCCGGGGCCGTCCATGCTTTTGGACTCCTCTGCCGGACGGGTCGCCTGCAGGGGGCCTCGCATGGTTGGCCCCTCATTCCCGGCAGGATCGAAACATGCGCCACCGACCGCGGGGGTGACGGCCGGCACGCAGGGCCCGCGACGAACGCGGGGGATGTCGGTCGGCGAGTTCCCCCGGGCCGACTACAATTTGGGCAGCATCAGGTTTCCGTCGCAGGGGGAAGGTTCTTCCCCGGGAAACCTGATTTGTCGATCTGTCATGGACAATCCCTCCCCCACTGTTGGCTCATTCGAAACCTCGCTGTCGCGGACCCGCTGGCCGAGGTGGATCACCTGGCTGCTGTCGATCACAGCGGCCAGTCTGGTGGCCGCGGTCGCCTGGAAGGGGAGCCGCACGTACGATCCCCCGGCCACACCCGAGCGGGCCTTCATCCGGCAGGCGCCGGTGTTTCAGTTGCACGACTCATCGATGAAGCTGATGCGTCTGCAGCGGTACGTGGGACGTTCGAAGTTCCTCGTGGCGTTTGTGGACGCCTCGCAGGGTGCCGACCAATCGGTGATTACCCAGGGACTGCGCGAGCGGTGGGCCGAGTTCGAGCGGGCGGGCGGGGTGGTGATGGCGGTGACCGCCACGCGTCCGGCCGAGAATCGGGCGGCGATCGAACGCCTGGGGGGGCTGCCGTTTCCGCTGCTGTCGGATTTGAATCAGATGGAAGTGCATCGTCAGTACGATGCCTGCGACGCGAAGCTGGGAACTCCCCGGGAGTCGGTGATCATCGTGGACCGGGCCGGCTTGATCCGGTTTGTGCATTACGCCCCCGACTCACTGGGAACCGCCGAGCAATGGGCCCGCGAACTGGCCCAGGTGCGCTGAAGCTCGTGTGCCACCGCCCCCCCTTCCGACGTGACCCCCGCTTCCCTCCCGGGTCCCCCCCGCGAAGAATTGAAGATGTTGACCATGACGACTTCTGCCACAGACAACCCGCATTCGGCTGAATCCCGCCGTTCCTCGTCCCGTGGCCGCTGGCTGGTGGCAGGACTGCTCCTGTTTGGGTTGGCCGCCACTTCGACCATCTCGCTTTACTGGAAACTGCGGCTGGGTCCCTATTCGCCGTACCGCCAGGCTCTGAAGACGGCGTATCCCGAAGGGGGCCCCGTGGTGGAAGGGGGCAATCTGCCGGGGGTGCCGCATGCGCTGCGGATCCAGTTGACCGTGGGGTTCTCGCCCCAGGCAGGAGATGAACGGGTGGAGACCATTGCCAATCAGGTGCGGGACCTCGTGGTGGGGCTCGACGAGAGTGGCGAATACGAAACACTGGTGCTGGACCTGCGGCATCCGAAACCCCCTGGCAAGCCCGAGCGGCTTGAGGTGCGGCGAGCCCTGAAATCGCCCCCGGCGGTTCCGCAAGAATGACCGGGGCGGGGCCCTGTCGGACCCCCTTTGACGGCGGGTCACCGGGTGGAGCCAAGCCGGCACCACGTGTCGCGCAGGGAGTTTGCCGGGCTCGGGGGAAGGTTTGTTGCCTGCCACCGGATCGCTGGCGGGTGACCTGTTCCACCGCCCCGGCAATCTGCGGCGACTTTTCGTGATTTCGAGGATGTGTTATCACCGACCGGCAGCGTGGCCGGTGGTTTGCGGTCGCGGCTGGAATTTCCCCGCTGGAGTGTGCCTGGATGTCGTCCCCCGAAGCGTCTGCGTCCCAACCGGGGATTTCCTTCCAGTGGACCGCCGCAGAGCGGCAGCACCTGCTTCCCTTGCTGCGGCATCTCGACTCGGGGTTGGGCCGACGACTGGCGGAAATTCCGCCCCAGCAGGAAATCGCCCTGACGAAGCAGGAGTTTCGCGACTTCTGCGCGTTTCTGTCGGCCGAGGTGGTGCTGCAGTCGGATCCCACGACATCGCAGGCGCTGTTGGCGTTGCTGGACCGGGTGCAGGGGGTGGTCGATGGGGAGACGCCCGATCCAAGCCGCACGCTGCGCGGCACCCCCTCGCGGGACGGGCTGAGGGAAGCCGAAGGGATCGACGAGCTCTTCCTCGAACTGGTGAAGATGGTCTCGGAGGATCCCGAACTGGGTCAGCAGAAATTTGGTGACCTGGTCATCCCGGACAACGACCTGCCTTTCGTGGAACAGGTTCCGGGGCTGTCGCCGGCGTTGCGTGCCAAGCTGCGGAAGAAGAAGCGGATCTTCACCCTGGGCGAGGTGGTCAACCTGATCCTGGCGATTCGGTCGGCCCTGGAGCAGCCGGAGTTTGCCAAGCTCGAGCGGCTGGATGCGATGTCTGAGTTTCTGGACTTCCAGATCCAGCCGCTGCTGATGGATCTGATGAGCGAACTGGAGCGGGAGGCGAAGCGCGAGGCGCGGGCCCGGCTGCCAAAGCCCCGCCCGACCCGCCAGTTGTACCAGTTCAAGATCACGCTGTTGAACACCGACCCCGTGGTCTGGCGGCGGATTCTGGTGAAGGATGGAACGCTCGATGATTTGCACCGGCACATCCAGCGGGCGATGGGCTGGGAAGAGCTGCATCCGCACGAGTTCGTGATCCGGAAAAAGCACTATGCCAATCCCGACATCCTGGAAGAGGACTTCGACGAAGACAAATGCGAGGATTCCACGCAGACGCTGATCAGCGCGGTGCTTCCCCCGACGAACCGCCGGTTCAGTTTCCAGTACGAGTACGACTTTGGGGATTGCTGGCTGCACGAGATCGAGTTTGAAGGGCGGCGGGCGATCGATCCGGATGTGAAGTATCCCAAGTGCATCGATGGCGAACGGGCGTGTCCTCCCGAGGATTGCGGAGGTCCGCACGGCTACCAGGCGCTGCTGGACGATTACGAGGAAGTCACGGCCGACCTGGCCGGGATCGACCTCGAAGAACTGGGAGGGGACTTCGATCCCTTCCTGTTCAGCCCCCCCGCCGCGACCAAGGCGATGCAGAAACGACACCGGCGCTCGTCGTGAGGGATCGCGTCGCACTGCGACTGTGCCACGCCGGCTTGGTGACAGATCTCCAGATCTGTCTGGTCACCACGACTTCCCTCTGCGTGTCGATCGAAAAAGGGTCACTCCCCAACGGCCCGTCGCAACGCCGCGTCAGTCGGACAGTTTTGACACGCCGGCAGGGTGACAGACCTCCAGGTCTGTCTGTCCGTCAGGCGGACCCGCGCGTGCTGGACGAGTGTGCGGAACTCGGCCCGGACTCGCTTGTGAAGCCGGGCGGCAAACTCACTTCCCAACTGGTGGATGGCGATCAATTCGACCACATCGACCAGGTCGCGGTGAGTTCGCCGGAGGTTTCCCAGGCCGCAGGCGAGCTCGTTTTCCAGCAATGGTGCAAGGGTCAGAACCTGCAGTCTCTCGATTTCGGTAGCCTCCCCCTCGTGGGAGGGATCGGGCAGCATGACCCCGACCGAACGGTCGTCACCGGCCGGCTCATGGGCGATCCGGAACAGCACCGGGACGCCATTCAAGCCGACAAACCAGCGCCGCTGTTCATTTCCTGAAAAGCCGGCATTCCACAGCAGTTGCTTCACCGCCGCACTCTGTTCCCGCTGGATCAACAGATCCACATCGATCGTGTTGCGCTGGTCGCCATGCAAGGAAACTGCCACGCCTCCCAGAATCGCGTGGGGAATTCCGGCGCCGTGAAACAGCGCCAAGCATTGTTCCGCCGTCTGCCAGACCGCAGCGCTTCCCAGCATGTGGAATACCCGTTGTGAAGACGATGCGACGCTCGAAATGCCTGAGGTGACACATTTCCCATGCGAGAGGGTTGGCTCCACAGCGGCTGGGAAACCGCTGCCTCTGGCTGGAACGTGTTCTTACCTCCAGCAGGGACCGAGATGCGACACGAGTCTGTACGTGAGGGCGGGCGGCTGACATCGCAGACCAGCGACTGCGCGCCGCGAAGACGGGATGCGGATCGGCGCTGGGGTCGCCTGTCCGCCGTCGCGGGAGGGGAGCCCGATCGCAGGGGTTTGTTGTGTGCCGGGTGGGGCAGAGGGTAGAACAGAGCCTGTCATTGGAAGTTTCTGCGGAAGAGAACGTCCCGCGGGGGAGAGCGGGTGGCTGTCGACAATTCTCGCCTGATGCGGTGAGTTGAGCCTGATCGGTTTTCTTCCTGTTCGCCCTCGGCGAAAGGGTCTGTGGTGATTCGCGTCGACGGGTACACGAAGGCTTATCAGACGACCCTGGCGGTGGACGACCTCACGTTCCATGTCGAGCCGGGGCAGGTGCTGGGACTGCTCGGCCGCAATGGGGCGGGGAAGACCACCACCCTGCGGGCGTTGGCGGGAATTATTCCGCCGACGCGGGGCAGGCTCTCGGTCGCGGGGTTCGACCTCAAGGAGCAGGAGATCGAGGCGAAGCGGCGGCTGGCCTACATTCCCGACGACCCCAAGCTGTTCGAGGCATTGACGGTCTGGGAGCACCTGGAATTCACCGCGATGGCCTATGAGGTGGCCGACCTGGCCGAGCGGGGCGGGGCGCTGTTGCGGCAGTTCGAGCTGGATTCGAAGCGGGATGCGCTGGTGCAGGAGCTGTCGCGGGGGATGCGGCAGAAGGTAGCCATCTGCTGCGCGTACCTGCACGATCCACGGGCGATTTTGTTCGATGAGCCGCTGACCGGGCTGGACCCGCGCGGGATCCGCACACTGAAGGAATCGATCACCGAGCGGGCCCGGGCCGGGGCGGCGGTGATGGTCAGTTCGCACCTGCTGAGCCTGGTGGAGGACCTCTGCACCCACCTGTTGGTGCTGAACCTGGGGAAGGCGTGTTTCTTCGGGCCGACCGCCGAGGCCCGCCGGGTGCATCCCAATCATCGGGGAGATGCCTCGCTGGAAGAGGTGTTCTTCCAGTTGACCGAAGGGGCTGGAACGGGTTCCCCCGAGCGGGACGGGAAGGGGCCGGAGCATCCAAGCCCCAGCTCGTCGGGTGAACCTGCGGACGGGCTTCCCGAGACGCCCGCTGCGGGAGGCGAGCCATGAGTGCCGACGGCGGGCTGACGCCGTCCGTCTCTCCATCGGGATGGAGCGGATGGGGACTGCACCCGGCGTTGTGGCGGCTGTTGCGGCTGCAGTGGGGGGCCCGCTGGCGCAGCATGCGGCGGCAGATGCGCACCGTGCGCGGGGCGGTGTACTCGCTGTTGATGCTGCTGGTGTTCGGCCTGATGCTGATTCCCTCGGTGATCTCCGCATGGCAGAGCCCTCCGGTCGATCCGGGGGTGCCCAGGGCTCTGCTCCCCCCCGCGATGCTGGCTCTGTTCCTGATGACCCTGCTGACCGGCGGGATCGACGCCGGGGTGCACTTTCAGCCCGCCGAGGTCGACCTGCTGTTCCCCGGACCCTTCTCGCGACGGCAACTGTTGCTGTATCGCATCGTCAACATGACGGTGGGGCTGGTGCTGGGATCGGTCTTTTTCTCTTTCATGGCGCTGCGGTGGAGCAGCCACTGGGTGGCGGGCTACCTGGGGGTCTGCCTGTCGCTCTGGCTGCTGAGCCTGCTGCAGATGCTGCTGGGGGTGCTGGTCTCGGTGCTGGCCGAGGCCACCTTCGCCCGGCTGCGGTGGGGCCTGGTGCTGGCGGTCGGGTTGATTCTGGCCGCGGTGGCGGCGCTGGCCTGGCCCGTCGGTGAGGAGTTCGACCTGCTGTCGGGGCTGCAGCAGCTGGGGGAGACGAGCTGGAGCGGGGTGCTGTTCGGCCCGTTCACCGTGCTGGCCCGGCTGTTTACGGCGCAGAGCACAGGCGAATTGCTCTTCTGGCTGGCGGCTTCCCTGGGCATCAACCTGGCGGTGCTGGGGCTGATTCTCGTGTGCGACGCCCACTACCTCGAACATTCTATCGCCGCCAGCCAGCGGATGCAGGCCCGGCTGCAGAGCGCCCGGAAGGGGCAGGCGCTGACGGCGGGGGTCAAGCCCCGGGGTCGGCTGCGTGCCCCCCGCTTCCCGCGCCTGGCGGGAGCCGGGCCCATTGCCTGGCGCCAACTGACCATGGCCTTGCGGAACGCCCACTTCGCCCTGCTGCTGGTCGGCCTGATCGCGGCGGTCATGACCTTGCCGCTGTTGCTGTCCCGCAAAAACCCGGGGGGCATCGCCCTGCTGGCCCCCAGCATTTCGATGCTGGTCTTTCTGCTGCCCCAGTTGCTGCAGTACGACTTCCGGTCGGACCTGGAACGGATGGATGTGCTCAAGAGTCACCCCTTCGCCCCCTGGGGAGTGGTACTGGGGCAACTGACGACCCCGGTGCTGCTGGCCTCCTTTCTGGCGTGGCTGCTGCTGGTGGGGCTCTGGCTGTCGGGGCTGCTTTCGGCGCCGTACCTGGCGGTTGGCCTCGTGCTGGCCCCCGCGGCCAACCTCTTCCTGTACTGCAGCGAAAACCTGATGTTTTTGCTGTTCCCCTACACCCCGGCCAACGGGGGGGTGGGAGACATCCACATGGTGGGACGGAACATGCTGTTGGCACTCTCGAAACTGGCCGCGCTGGTCGCCGGGTTGGGAATCGCCTCGGGCATCGGCTGGCTGACCTGGATGCTGACTGGCGAGGAATTGATCGCGTTCCTGCTTGGCACCCTGGGAGCACTGCTCTTGCTGAGCGGCCTGCTGATCCTGCTGATGGTGCTGGTCTATGACCGGATCGATGTGAACCGGTTTCGTTCGTCCTGACCGACGGGTACCGAGGATCGACTGAGGATTCTCCCGAAATCCCATGTTCTGGAGGTGTGCGATGCTGCCTCGATTCCAACACGTGCTGGTCCCCCTCGACTTCACCGAGAAGAACCAGGCCGCCCTCGAAGTGGCGTTTGAGATCGCTGTGCACAACCACGCCCGCATCACCCTGCTGCATGTGATCGAACCACTGGCCGGAGAGGATGCCGAGACCCGCGTCTTCCTCTCCCGGTTGCGGCAACGAGCCGAGAGTAAACTGGAAGCGCGGGCCCAACGGTTTCTGTCGGCCGGTCAGCAGGTGGAGTGGAAGGTGATCGGGGGGCACCGGCTGGAAGAGATTGTTCGGGCCTCGGTGGACCGTCATGCCGACCTGGTGGTGATGAGTTCGCATCCCCTCGATCCAGCCCGCCCCGCGCAGAGTTGGAATACCCTCAGCTATCAGGTGTCGGTCTTGTGCCGATGCCCTATCCTGCTGGTCAAGTAACGCCCGCGGGTCAAGGAACCTCTTCATCGGGAACGACACAGTCCCCTCCCGGAATTCCCGCCAACCCCCCTCCCTCCTGCCTTTTACGCCCGCCGATGAATCTGCTGCAACGCTCGCCTGTGTGGACCTGGTCGCTCTTTCTGTGCGGGGTCGCGATTGTCTGGAACCCCACTGTGGGGAGTGCCGACGACTGGCCCCAGTGGGGTGGCCCCCGCCGCGACCTCGTATGGCGCGAGACGGGCATTGTCGACGCGCTGCCCGCCGGTCCGAAACTCCCCCGGATGTGGAGCACCCCGATTGGTGCGGGGTACGCGGGGCCGGCGGTCGCCGACGGACGCGTCTACGTCATGGACCGCCCCGAACAAACCGAGACCGAACGGGTGCTCTGCCTCGATGCCGGGACGGGCAAGGTGCTGTGGACCCACCAGTACGAGGCCCGCTACAAGGTCGATTATCCGGCGGGACCCCGCATGACCCCGGTGGTTGTCGATGACCTGCTCTACACCATCGGCACCATGGGGCACATGTTCTGCCTGAAGGTGGCCGACGGGTCGGTGGTCTGGAAGAAGCAGTTCGTCGACGAGTTCGACACAAAACTGCCGATCTGGGGCATGGTGGCGACGCCGCTGGTGCTGGGTGACAAGCTCATCACCCTCGTCGGCGGAGTTCCCAACGCGCTGGTGGTCTGCTTCGACCGGAAGTCGGGGAAAGAACTGTGGCGGTCGCTGGAGGATGCCGAGGTGGGCTACTGTCCCCCCGTGCTGTGCGAATTTGGCGGCCGGCCCCAGGTGGTGATCTGGCATCCCAAGGCGGTGACGGCGATCGACCCCGACTCGGGCAAGGAGATCTGGAGTGTCCCCTTTCCCGTACGGTTTGGGCTGTGCATTCCGCAGCCCCGGCAGGTGGGAAACCGGCTGTTCCTGACGGCGTTCTACAACGGCCCGCTGATGATCGAGCTCGATGCCGAGGGAAAGACCCCCCGCATCGTCTGGAAGGGAAAGTCCAACAGTGAAATCCGCACCGATGGGCTGCACTCGATCATGAGCACGCCGATCTTCAACGGGACGCACATCTACGGCGTCTGCAGCTACGGCCAGCTGCGGTGCCTCGACGCCCAGACCGGCGAACGGCTCTGGGAGACGCGCGAGGCGACCGGCGAGGGCCGCTGGTGGAACGCCTTTCTGGTGGAACACCGCGACCGGGTCTTTCTCGCCAACGAGCAGGGAGAACTGATCATCGCCCGGCTGACCCCCCAGGGATACCAGGAAATCAGCCGGTCGCTGCTGGTCGAGCCGACGCGTGACGTGCAGGGGCGGATGACCATCTGGTCGCAGCCCGCGTTTGCCCTGCAGAGCGTGTTCGCGCGGAACGACAAAGAACTGGTGCGGGTGAACCTCAAACAGGCGCCGTAGACTTCAGCTCCGGGGCCGGCCCCCAATCTGCCTCCGCCCGACGCCACCGCTTTCCCAGGATTTCCCATGGACCGCCGGTTGTTCTCGCAGCTGTTGACGTTGGGAGCGGGGGCCTGGGCCTGGCCGCCGAAGCCCGCACCGCCGGCCGCCGGCGCGCAGGCCCAACCCGACGCTGCGGCAGGGGATTTTTCTCATCCCCCGGCGAATGTGGGGGATTTCGCCGCGCGGGCCCGGGCGGTGTTGCCCCCCGCGACGTTCGACTACATCAGCACCGGTTCGACCGACGAAGTGACGCTGCGGGACAACGTGGCGGCCTTTCAGCGACTCCGGCTGTTGCCTCCCCTGTTGGCGGGAGTCGACCAGGTGTCGCTCGCGACCACGCTGCTGGGGACACCGGTGCGTCTGCCCATCCTGCTGGCGCCGGTGGCGGGGCAGAGCCTGTTTCATCGAGATGGTGTCCTCGCCTCGGCCCGGGCGGCGGCTGCCGCAGGCACCATTTTGGGAGTCAGCAGCAGTGCCGGCCACAGCGTGGAGGAGGTGGCCGAGGCGACCGACGGACCGAAGTGGTTCCAGTTGTATGTGCCGCGTGACCGGACGATCGCCCGGCGGATCGTGGAGCGGGTCGAGCGGGCGGGGTATCGCGCTTTGATCCTGACGGTCGATTTGGGAGAGAGGAAGGATGCCGACAAGCGGAACCGGTTCGCCCTGCCGCGCGAACGGCTGCTGAAGCAGCTGACCGACATGGGGTTTCCCGTCCACGCGGGGATGACGCTGGCCGTGCTGAATGCGGTCAACGAGCAGGCGTGGGATCCCGCATTGTCGTGGGAGGTGTTCGACTGGCTGCGGTCGATCACGCGGCTGCCGCTGTTGGTGAAGGGAGTGCTTCGTCCGGAAGATGCGGACCGGGCGGTGCGGTTGGGGCTCGACGGGATCGTGGTGTCGAACCATGGGGGGCGGCGGCTGGACGGGGTCCCGGCCAGCATCGATCAACTCGAAGAGGTGGTTGCCGCGGTGAAGGGCCGGGCGACGGTGCTGCTCGACAGCGGTGTACGGCGGGGGACCGATGTCTTGAAGGCGCTGGCCCTGGGGGCGCAGGGGGTCTTGATTGGCCGCCCCTACGCCTGGGCGCTCGCGGCGGGAGGCGAGGAGGGGGTCACCCAGTTGCTGACCCTGCTGCGGGAAGAGCTGGAAGTGGCCCTGCAGGCGTGCGGCTGCGCGTCGGTGCAGCAGGTTCCCCGTGGGCTGGTGCTGCGGTCGGAGTGATTGGGCGTTTCCGGCACTGTTGCACCGGGGCGATGGGTCGACGTGGCGGCGGTGGTCATCGGGCTGAGACCGCCGGGACCACAACTCTCGGCCTTCGGCACAATCCTCTCGCCTGCCTCGCCGAGGTTGCTTCTCTCAGCCCCGGGTTGCCGCCTCAGCGGCTAACCGGGGTACGCGAACCCCAACAAGACCTGAACCCTGAAAGTGGTTCCTTTCGACGTGGGTTCGCTCGTTGATCAATCCGCAAGCATCAGACCGGGTGTGGAAAGCAATCCTTACAGGATAGGGGTCTTGGTGGGGATGGCTCCCTGGGGTAGTCGCCTGCGCGACAACCCCAGGCTGAGGAAAGTATCCCCTACGGGGAATTGTTTTGCTGCACGTCCTGCAGCTCGGCCCCCGGCGTTTACGGATTCGGGGAAACAGCTCGCGGCAAGGCCTGCAGCGCCAGTTCGGCGAACCGCAGGTCTTCGTCGGCGGTGATCTTGATGTTCAAGGGAGACCCGTCGACGAGGGTGACCGCATGACCGCACGACTCGACCAGGCTCGCCTCGTCGGTGGGTTGCAGGGTTCCCCGCTGGGCGTACGCCCCTTCCAGCACGCTGCGCCGGAAGACCTGCGGGGTCTGGGCGGCCCACAGGCCCGCCCGGGGCACGGTCTCGATCACCTTGCCATCCGCCCCGCCCCGCTTGATGGTGCTGGTGATGGGGGTGGCCAGCAGGGCGGCCCCGTCGCGTTCGGCCGCGTCGAAGACCCGGTTCACCCACTCGACCGTCAGCACGGGCCGGGCCGCGTCGTGCACCGCCACATGATCGATCCCGGGACGCACCAGCGCCAGGGCGTTGCCGACCGAGTCGGCCCGCTCGGCCCCTCCCAGGGCCACATCAATGTGGTGAACGGCAAGGTGGGGGGCGTATTGCTCGCGGAACCACTCGTGATCGGCGGGGGAAATGACCACGATCACCTGGGCCACACGGGGGTGATTCAGGAAGGGATCGGCGGCCCGCAGCCAGACCGCCCGCCCGGCGATTTCCACAAACGGTTTCTTGCGGGGCTGCAGCTTGAACCGGGAGCTGGAACCGGCAGCGGGCAGAATGACGGCGAACTTCGACATGGTGCCCGATGATAGAACCTGCCGCGACAGCCGGGCAAGCCGCCCTCCTCACGTGGCATTCACCCCGGACCGCTGTTACAACGAAGCGGTTTTCGGTGCTCTAGAACCGTCGTCTGTCCTTGTTTCTCCCGAGGTTCGACTCCATGCTCTTTCCAGAACGCATCGCCGCCCAGATTGCCCAACGCCCACAGACTTCGCCGGCGACCGTCGCCCGGCGGGGTTTCCTGGCCACCGCCGCACTCGGCCTGGCCGGGACCGCCCTGGCCCAGGACCGGCATGGCCGTCCCGCCAGCGCGTATGAACCCGGGGCGGGTCCCGCCCGATATCCGGAAGCCGACGTGATCGCCCTCGACAAGCGGTTCGAGAAGATCAAGATCGGCAACACGCCAATCCAGCGGCTGTACACCGGCATGCTGTGGGCCGAAGGAACCGCCTGGTGCGGCGGTGGGCGGTACCTGGTCTGGAGCGACATTCCCAATGACGTGCAGCTGCGCTGGCTGAACGAAGACGGCCATGTGAGCGTCATCCATCAGCCCGCGGGAAATTCCAACGGGAACACCTTCGACTTCGAAGGACGGCAGATCTCGTTCGAGCATGGCAACCGTCGCGTGGTGCGGTACGAGCACACCGGCAAGGTCTCGGTGCTGGCGGACAAGTTCGACGGCAAGCCGTTCAACGCTCCCAACGACGGGGCCGTGCATCCCGACGGCAGCGTCTGGTTCACCGACCCGGGCTACGGCAGCCTGATGAACTACGAGGGGAACAAAGGGAAGCTCGAGCTGAAGGAGGCGGTGTACCGGATCGACAAGAACGGCACGGTCACCAAGGTGACCGACGAGCTGTTCAAGCCGAATGGTCTGTGCTTCTCGCCCGACTACAAGAAGGTGTACGTGGCCGACACCGGCGCGTCGCACTATCCCGAGGCCCCCAAGAACATCCAGGTGTTCGATGTGATTGACGGGGTGAAGCTTGGGAAGGGGAAGCAGTTCGTCTCGATGGAGATGGAACTCGACGGCAAGAAAGTGGCCGGATTCGCCGACGGGATCCGGGCCGACATCGACGGCAACATCTGGGTGGCCGCCGGCTGGGTGGGAGATGGCTACGACGGCGTGCAGGTCTTCGCCCCCGATGGCACGCGCATCGGGCAGATTCTGCTGCCGGAGATCTGCGGCAACCTCTGCTTCGGCGGCCCCAAGCGGAACCGTCTGTTCATGGCGGCGAGCCAGTCGCTGTATGCCGTCTATGTGGAGACCCAGGGGGCGGGAATCTGCTGATTGCCGCCTGCGGCTAAGCGACACGAGAGCCTGAGAGGGTTCTCTGGGGGGGGCGGTTCGGCCAATCTGCCGGACTTGTTGCGACTTTGCCCGGGGTCGGCACGGAATGTGTCGACCCTGGGTGGGCGTCGCTCATGATGTTCCTCAGCCGTTCATCGCCAGTGCCGTGGTATGACGCCGGAGCTGCTTTCCAACACAAAGCATTTCGGGCTGGTTTTCGTGGGATTGGGGGCAGAGAGGGCGACTTGTCAGCCCTCCGAACAGCCGTTACTTTGACGGAAGGGCTGTCGAGCCCGTCACTCGTGTTCCAACCACTGCCCAGGCTGGGATTCTGCCCGGCTTGCCGCGTCTACTGCATTCTGGATGTCCACCTTAGCCACGCCGCGCGACCGGATTGTCATTACCGGGGTTGGGCTGACCAGCCCGATCGGCAACAACCTCGCTGACTACCGGGCCAGCCTGCTGGCGGGCCGGTCGGGGGTGGTGGAGCGCGAAATCCGCTACATGGGGAAGGTGCTGGCGGGGGTCTGCAACTTCGACGAATTGCGGTATCAGAAGCGGAAGGATCTGCGACGGGGGACGCGCGCGGGCTCGATCTCGATCTATTGTGCCCGCGAGGCGGTGACCGACTCGGGGCTGGCCTGGGAGGCGGTTCCCAAGGATCGGGTGGGGGTCTTCCTGGGAATCACCGAGCACGGGAATGTCGAGACCGAGAACGAGGTCTACGAGATCTCGCAGTTCAACTACGACACGAAGGTCTGGTCGCATCACCACAATCCCCGCACGGTGGCGAACAACCCGGCGGGTGAAGTGACCCTCAACCTGGGGATCACCGGGCCGCACTACACGATTGGGGCGGCGTGTGCGGCGGGAAACATCGGCTTCATCCAGGGGATGCAGCAGCTGTGGCTGGACGAGGTCGATCTGGCGGTGGTGGGGGGGGTGTCGGAGAGCATTCACACCTTCGGCATCTTCGCCAGTTTCAAGAGCCAGGGAGCCCTGGCCAGCCACGTCGAGCCAGCCCGCGCCTCGCGGCCGTTCGACAAAGCCCGCAACGGCATCGTCGTGGCCGAGGGGGGCTGCATCTGCACCCTCGAGCGGCTGCCCGACGCGCTGCGTCGGGGGGCGAAGATTTACGGAGAAATCGTCGGCTACGCGATCAACTCGGACGCGACCGACTTCGTGTTGCCCTACTCGAAGCGGCAGGCCGAGTGCCTGCGTGCGGCGCTGCGGCGGGCGGGGTTGCAGCCGGGGGACATCGACATTCTGAATACCCATGCGACGGCGACCGAGCAGGGGGATGTGGAAGAGTGTCTGGCGATCAAAGAAGTGTTTGGCGACTGTCCCCGGTTGGCGGTCAACAACACGAAGAGCTTCATCGGCCATGCGATGGGGGCGGCGGGGGCATTGGAACTGCTGGGGAACATCCCCTCGTTTGAGGACGGTTACGCCCACGCTACAATCAATCTTGATGATCTGGATCCCGCCTGCGACGTTGGGCAGGCCCAGATTGTCGCGAACCAGCCGCGTCACATGGGCCGAGTGACCCATATCCTGAACAATTCGTTCGGCATGTTGGGGATCAACTCGGCACTGGTGGTGCGGAGGTTCGACCCCTAATGAGCCGGCCCCGCGCCGGTTTCGCCACAGGGTCTGGGCTGGGGCAGTTACATCGGGGCACGTGGTTCCGGGTCATGGTGTTCTGGAGCTCTGGGTTCTGGGCGGGGTTTGTCTGAGCAGAGCCCGTTGGCGAGTCCGCAGTCTGGGCTCTGGCAGTTCCCAAATTTGGGAACACATGAGAGAATGTTGCAGGCTCGTCCCGTCCTGACGACGATACGGGGCCGATTTGAGGGGTTGGATCAGTCTCGCTGAGGCTGTTCCGGTCTGCGTCGATTGGGTTCGGCACGGAAGTTCATTGCGTGCGTCACCGCTGACTGAGAGGGGCCAACCTGCGTTGGTCCGTGGAGTTCGAGGAAATGCAGCCTGAAGAGATTCGCCAAGTCCTGCTCGACATTCTGTCCCGGATTGTTCCCGATGAAGACCTCTCGGGGCTGAAGGACGAAGTGCCGTTCCGGGAGCAGATCGAGCTCGACAGCATGGACTTCCTCGACATCGTGATGGAGCTCCGAAAGCAGTACCGGGTGCAGATTCCCGAGGATGACTATCCCCACCTCACGACCATGGGGGGTGCGGTCAAGTATCTGACTCCCCTGATGAAGGATGTGAAGGCCCACGCCTGATTGGAATGCGGCGGGCGTTCGGGCAGGCGGCACCTCGTTGTCGGTCGCCGAGCGCGGCAGGAGAGACGGCCGCCCGGGTCGTCGAGCCCTGACCTGGTTTTGGGCCGTCGACCGGTGACATTCCGTCGGAGTGCTGAGCCGGGGCC
>JBKDUK010000493.1:0-6514 GCA_046339535.1 Planctomycetaceae bacterium
AGCGCCGCAACCTGCCCCACTTCGCCTTCGCCTGCGAACTGGCCCGTACCGGTCGCCTGGGGAAACTCAAGCGGGTCTACGCCCACCCCGCCGGGATGCAGGCCATGACCAGCGGCTGGCTGCTGCCCGAGACCGAGCCCAACAAGGACGTGATCGACTGGGACATGTACCTCGGCCCCGCAGCGTGGCGTCCCTTCAACGCCAAGTTGCTCGATGGCTTCAACTTCGAGAAGGGGGGCGGACTGGTCGGCGGCGGCGTGCTCGAGTGGGGCTCGCACTGTGTCGACCTCTGCCAGTGGGCCGTCGATGACTGTCCTCCCCCGGTGGAATACGATCCCCCCAAGGATGGCCAGTTGGTCGCCCGCTACTCGAATGGGGTCGAGCTGGTCTTCCGTGAAACCGGCTGGATTCCGCTGGGCTCGTGCCCGGTTCGGTTCGAGGGAGAAGATGGCTGGGTCGAGGCGGGAGACAGCGGCAAGCTGGTCCTCAGCTCGCCCGCCCTGTTGGCAGGCCGCACCGTCGAGGAAATCGGCGGCTACCCCGCCACCTTCCACGTGCGTGACTTCCTCGACTGCGTGAAGACCCGTGGCCTGACCAAGGGGAATGCCGCGGCGGCCTGCAATGCCCATATTGCCTGCCACGCCGCCAACATCGCCCTGTCGCTCGGCCGCACGGTCAAGTACAGCAACGAAACGCACGATTTCCCCGGAGATGTCGAAGCCAACCGGCTCCGCTCCGAGGCGCTGCGCGAACCCTGGCGGCTGTAACATCCCGCCGCACCGGCCTGGGCCCGGTTCCCCCCGTCGGGAACCCCGTCCCCACCCGCTCCGCTCCGGGTGGGAGCGACTGCGCCCGTCGGTCGATCGATTTCCCAACGGGCGGATTGCTTCCCAGTTTCACATCATCGGCCTTGATGAGGACCGTTCTCATGCGTTGGATTTCCCTGAAGTGGCTCGCCCCGTGCGCAGCCCTGTTGCTGGCCCCCGCCGCCTGGGGGGGAGATGGCCAGACCGAAAAAGAAAAATCATTGATCGCCATCCTGCGGTCGGATGCCGCTCCTGCGGAAAAGGCGATCACCTGCAAGCATCTCGCCGTGCATGGCACGGTGGATGCGGTTCCCGATCTTGCCAAGTTGCTGCCCGATCCGCAGATGTCTTCGTGGGCCCGCATTGCCCTCGAGGCGATTCCCGGAGAGGAGTCGAACGCCGCGCTGCGCGAAGCCAGCACCAGTGTGTCGGGGCGACAGTTGATTGGCATCCTGAACTCGATTGGCGTGAAGAAAGACTCCGCGGCGGTCGATCTGCTGAAGACCCGCCTGACCGACGCCGATGCCGAAGTGGCCTCGGCCGCCGCTGTCGCCCTGGGGCACATCGCCACCCCCCCGGCCACCGAGGCGCTCTTGGCCGCGCTGGGGAACAGCGATGGTCCGGTGCGCAACGCCGTGGCGGAAGCGTGCGTGCTGGCGGCCGAAAAGGTCGCCCCGCAATCGGCCGCCGCCGCCGCCGCCATCTTTGACCGCGTGCGGAATGCCGAAGTCCCGCTGCAGCGGCGTCTCGAGGCGACCCGCGGCGCGATTCTCGCGCGGGGCGACGAAGGCCTGGCCCTGCTGCGCGAGCAGATTCATGCTCCCGAAAAGGCCCGCTTCCAACTGGCGCTGTCGACCACCCGCGAGTTCCCGGGCAACAAGGTCGACGGTGCCCTGCTTGAAGACCTCGCCAAGCTGCCGGCGGACCGGGCGGGACTTTTGGTCGAAGCGCTCGCCGATCGTCGCGAGACCGTCGACCTGCCCGCCTTCCTGACCGCCGCCGGAACGGGCCCGAAAGAGATTCGTCTCTCGGCCATCCGGGCTTTGGGACGGGTGGGGAACGATTCGTGTCTCCCGCGGCTGTTGCAACTCGCTTCGGCCGAGAAAGACGCCGACCTGCTGCAGGCGACCCAGGCTGCCCTGGCCCAGTTGCCGGGCGAGAAGGTGAACCCCGCGCTGGTGGCGGAATTGGCCAAGGCCGACAACGCTCTCAAGCCGATGCTGCTGGGGCTGATCGCCCGCCGCCGCGTCCCTGCGGTGGACGAGGTGATGAAGTCGCTCGACAACAAGGACAAGGGAGTGCGGAATGCGGCGTTGGCCGCCCTGGGAGCGACGGTCGAACTTGACCGCCTGCCGTTGCTGATTGACCAGGTCGTGAAGGCCGAGGACGAAGCCCACGCCACTCAGGCGCTGCAGGCCCTCAAGACGGCCAGCGTGCGGATGCCCGACCGGGAAGGGTGTGCCGACGCTCTGGCCCTGCAGCTCGACAAGGCTCCCAAGGGGGCTCGTCCCGCGCTGCTCGACACGCTGGCCGCGGTCGGCGGAACCCGTGCCCTGAAGGCGATGGCCGACTCGGCCAAGGGGAAAGATCCGCAGTTGCAGGACCTCAGCACCAAGCACCTGGGAACCTGGATGACCGCCGACGCCGCCCCGGTGCTGCTCGACCTGGCCACCGCCGGTCCCGACGCCTACAAGCTGCGGGCGCTGCGCGGCTACATCCGCATTGCCCGGCAGTTCGTGCTGCCCGAAGACGAACGGCTGGCGATGTGCAAGCAGGCCCTGGCCACCACCAGGCAGCCCGCCGAGCAGAAGATGGTGCTGGGCATTCTGGCGCGCTATCCCAGTTTGTCGGGGTTGAAGATGGCCATTGACGCCGAGAAGACCCCCGCCCTGAAGGAAGAGGCCCGCAACACGGCGCTGGCCATCACCGCCAAGCTGGGGGCGAAGGCTCCCGAGGCGAAGGTCCTGCTCGAGAAGCTCGATCTGGGAAGCGCCAAGGTCGAGATTGTGAAGGCGACCTACGGAGCCGGCACAAACCAGAAGGACGTGACCGAGGTGGTGCGCAAGCACGCCGCGGGCCTGCCGCTGATCACCCTGCCCGGCGACAACTACAATGCCGCCTTCGGTGGTGACCCCGCCCCCGGGGTCATGAAGCAGTTGAAGGTGCAGTACAAGCTGAACGACAAGGCGGGCGAGGCGACCTTCGCCGAAAACGCCCTGATCGTTCTGCCTGTCCCCAAGTGAGCTGTCTCCCAGTGAGTTGTTGCCAATGACCCCTTCTGGCCGTGTTGTCGATCTCGTCTTCGTGGGGAGCCTGTGCAGATGAAGGGCACACCGCAGCTCTCCTGGAGTGTGGGGTTGATCGCGGCCATGGTGGTCGGCTACCTGGTCAGCTGGATTCCCGGGTTCGATCCGAACGTCTACGGCCTGCTGCCGCGGACGTTCGGCGGACTCCTGGGAATTGTCACCATGCCCTTCCTGCATGCCGGTCTGTGGCACCTGCTGGCGAATCTCTCGTCACTGGTGGTGCTGCTGGGCTTCCTGCTGGTGTTTCACCCGCAGAAGGCGTTCGAGGTGGTGCTGGAGGTGATCTTGCTGGGGGGGATCCTGCTGTGGATCTTCGGCCGGTCGGCCATCCACGTGGGGGCCAGCGGCCTGGTGTATGGGCTGGCGGGGTACCTGATTGCCGTCGGCTTCGCCCAGAAGCGGTTTCTCGAATTGATCGCGTCGGTGGTGGTCGCCTTCCTGTACGGCACCTCGCTGGTCTGGGGTCTGCTCCCCATCCGACCCGGGGTGTCGTGGGATGGACATCTCGCCGGGCTGCTGGCGGGTGTGGCGATTGGCATCTGGGGTGAAACCCACAAACAGGCCCCCGCTTCACGCTCCGACGATTTCCCGCGGCTGTCGCTCGACTGAACTGACGTTCGACGCAGGACGCAATTGGCAGCCCCTCGCGCGATCACGCACAGGACGGGGTCATCAGTTCCCTGAGCCCGTGCCGCCTGCCATGCACACTGCTCCCGAACGCCATCGGGAGTCGCCCGTTGTGCCGCAATCGTCCGGTGGGCCGCCCGCCACCCGCCTCAGGCGATGATCTCGTCGATCGGCTTGCCGAGCTTGATTTCCAGCCGTTTCCGACCGGGAATCTCCATCCGCCGGTGGTCGAGCCCCAACTGCCTCAGCACGGTGGCGTGGATATCGGTCACGTAGTGCCGGTTTTCGACGGCATGAAAACCGAGTTCATCGGTCGCCCCGTGCACCACCCCGCGCTTCAGACCCCCCCCGGCCATCCAGACCGAGAACCCATAGGGGTGATGATCGCGCCCGGTGGAGCGTTCCGAACCGGGAGTCCGGCCGAACTCGCTGGCGAAGACCACGATGGTGTCTTCGAACAGGCCGCTTTGCTTGAGGTCGGTCAGCAGGGCGCCGATCGGCTGGTCGACTTGCGGGGCCAGCTTGCCGTGGTTCCCCTTCAGATCGGTATGGGCGTCCCAGCCTCCCCCGCCCCCGTTGCCGTGGTAGACCTGCACGAACCGCACCCCGCGTTCAACCAGTCGCCGCGCGGAGAGGCACATGCGGCCGAAGGGCTGTGTCACCGGGTTGTCGAGCCCGTAGAGTTTCTGTGTCGCCTCGGTCTCCCCCTCCAGCCGCATCACCTCGGGCACCGACCGCTGCATGCGGAAGGCCAACTCGTACGCCTGGATGCGGGCCCGCAGCGCCGAATCGCGCGGGTGCTGCTCGGCTGAGGCGCGGTGCAGCGACTGCAGCAAGTCGATCTCGGCCTGCTGTTCTTCTTCGTAGACGTCGACCCCTGGCGAGGCGAACGGCAGGGGATTGGTGGGATCGATCTTCAACTGCACCCCGGAATGCACCGGGCCGAGATAGCTGGCCGAGTGCGCCCCCTTCCCGCCGCAGCAGACATCGGGCCCATCTCCCAACACCACGAACGAGGGGAGGTTGTCGTTCAGCGAGCCGAGCCCCCAATGCACCCACGAACCGATCGAGGGATGATACCCATCGAAGATGTGGTGGCCGGTGTTGAACTCGTACTGGGCGGCATGATCGTTGTCGGTACACCAGCACGAGCGGACGATCGCCAGGTCATCGACATGGCTGCCAATGTGGGGCCACCAGTCGGCAATCTCCACTCCGCTTTGCCCCCGTTTCTGGTAGCCAATCTGCAGCGGATAGATGGTCGACATCAGCTCGCGGGGCGTTCCCGCGAAGTCGCGCACATTGCGGCGGTAGTAGGGAGACTTGACCACGGTGTCTCCGTAGGGAGACTCGGCCACGGTTTTCCCGGCGTATTTGGTCAGCTCCGGCTTGGGATCGAAGCTCTCCATGTGGCTGACCCCCCCCAGCATGAAGAACCAGATCACGCTTTTGGCCTTGGGGAGGAAGTGAGGCTGCCCGTCGGGGGGAACCCAGTCGGCCTCGTCGTTGGCCCGCACAATGCCGTCCCGCTGCAGCATCGCTCCCATGGCCAGGCCGGTAAAGCCCAGCCCACAGTCGGCCAGAAAGCCCCGCCGCGTACGACCACACTGCGAAAACGGAAGCCGGGGGAATGTCGACATGAGACCAACCAGAAAGACCAGACGGCAAACCAAATCGCGCCTGCGGCACACGCCTCAGCGGACCACGACAAACTCGTTGTAGTTCAGCAGCACATGCACCAGGCTCTCGCGGGCCCGCAGCGCCGGGTCGGCGGCCGGCTTCACCTGGGCCGCCGGGCCGGTCGCCACCTTCTTCAATCCCGCCGCACCAGCATACCGCGCCGCCTGCTCGACCAGGTATTTCCCGCAGAGTTCCCTCTCAGACGCTGTCGGCGGACGCGAGAGCACATGCTCGAAGGCCCGGGTGATGAACCCACCGGCATCCCCCGCGGGCAGATCGGCCGCCGCCAGCAGCTTCGACGTCACCAGCCGGGCCTGTTCCTGGGCGAACACCCCATTCGCCAGAGCCAGCGCCTGCTGAGGCACAATGCTCTCATCACGCTGGTAACACTCCGACGCGTTCGCCGCATCAAACAGTTCCAGCAAGAGCGCCCGGTCGTCCGGGGTATGACGGAAATACAGACTGCGCCGCGGGGTGACATCGGCGGCAGTCGGTTCCAGGTCGGGACCACTGCGGGCGACATCCAGCCGACCGGCCAGGTGCAGCAGCCCATCGCGCACCACCTCGGCCTCCATCCGCCGGGGGTTGGCCCGCCAGTACCAGCGGTTCTCGGAATCGCGGGCGAGGTTCGGGTCGTCGGAACCAGTCTCTTGTGACTGCAGTTGGTAGGTCCGGCTGGTCACCATCAACCGGTGCATGGCGCGGGTGCTCCAGCCCCGCTCCATGAATTCGACCGCCAGCCAGTCGAGCAACTCGGGATGCGTGGGGCGTTTGCCATTCAGGCCGAAGTTGAAAACGCTGGGGACCAGAGCCGTGCCAAAGTGCCGCAGCCACATGTGGTTGACCGCCACCCGGGCCGACAGGGGATTGTTGCGGTCCACAATCCAGCGGGCCAGAGCCAGCCGGCGTCCCGACGTGGTCTGCGGATACACTGTGCCCAAGGGGGTGTAGGCGGGGTCGTCCTTCGCAGCCGCCGCCTGGGCCGCGTCGCTGGCTGCCCTGGCGGCGGCCAGCTTCATCTCCGCCTCGGCAACCGCTTTCTTCGCCGCTTCATCGTCGGGTTTCTGGCTGAGCGCCCCCTGGGCGGTGGTCAGA
>JBKDUK010000494.1:0-15876 GCA_046339535.1 Planctomycetaceae bacterium
CCTGATGGTGATCTGGATCGTCAATCAGACCCAGGCCGGGCACTGGGTGCTGCTGGTGATTGGCGTGATCTTCATCTCCCTCATTCTGGCGGGAGTGGTGGCCTATTTCTACTGGACCATCCGCGAGATGCGGCTCAACCGCCGGCAGGCGAACTTCCTCGACGCGGTGACGCACGAACTCAAGAGCCCCATTGCCTCGCTCAAGCTCTGTCTGCAGACTCTCGATCTGCGGAACGTCACCGCTGACCAGTCGCGCGAACTGCATCGCTACATGCTGGAAGATATCCAGCGGCTCGATGGATTGATTGATCATATGCTGATGGTGGCGCGGCTGGGGGATGAAACCCGCCCGATCAACACCGAAGAAATCTCACTGCCCGTCATGTTGCGGGGATGTGTCGAGGAAATTCGCCGACGTTACCAGCTCGACGCCAGCCAGGTGCTGCTCGATTGCCAGGAATGCCTCGTCCGCTGCCAGCCCAAGGAACTGGAGATCGTCTTTCTGAACCTGCTCGACAACGCGGTGAAATATGGCGGTGAGCCGCCGCAGGTGTCGGTCGACTGTCGACCCAGCCGACGGGGGCGGGCCATCGCGCGGATTTCCGACAACGGTTCCGGCGTCGGGTTCGAGATGCGCCACAAGATTTTCCAGCGGTTCTACCGCGGCGGGTCAGAACTGGAACGGACCACCAAAGGGACTGGCCTCGGGCTGCACATCGTCAAGTCGCTGGTGGGACGCATGCGGGGGCGAGTCTCGGTCCACAGCCGGGGCTCGCTGCCTGGGGCCACCTTCGAGGTGGATCTGCCCCTCGTGACAGCGCCTGGGCCGAATGCTCCGGACGCCAATGCCACACCGGCCATTGTCCCGGCAGCCATTCCGGCCACCATGTCGGCTGCGGAGAATCGTTCCAGGACTGAACAGGAACCCCCCTCCCGGGGGCGTGAGCTGGTGGCGTCTGGTCCTGCGGCCGCTGCGAAGGTGCCATGAAACCGCGGATTCTGATTGTCGAAGACGAGCGGCATATTGGCATTCCGCTCAAGTTCAATTGCGATGCCGAGGGTTATGAGACCACCCTGGTTGAGGATGGTCCGTCGGCCCTGCGGCTGCTGGGGCAGACCGCCACGGCGTTTGACCTGGTCATTCTCGACCTCATGCTGCCGCAGATGAGCGGCTATACCGTCCTGGAAAACCTGCGCCGCATGGGGGTTCAGATCCCCGTACTGATCCTGTCGGCCCGGACCTTGTCGGAGGACCGGGTGCGCGGTTTTGACCTGGGCGCCGACCAGTACATGACCAAACCGTTCGAGCTGCCCGAGCTGTTGTCGCGGGTGAGAGGTCTTCTGTCTCGGCATGCCCAGATCCGGGGGCAAGGGGTGACGACGGCTTCCATGCGTGAAGAGACGTACGGGTTTGCCGAGTGTCTGGTCGACTTCGCCCGCCATGAAGTGACCGTTCGCGGAGAACCCCGGTCGCTCACCGCCCTCGAGATGAAGCTCTTCCGGTTCTTCACCGAGCACGAGGGAGTCGTGCTGACCCGCAATCAATTGCTCGACAACGTCTGGGGTTTCGACTCGAATTCCACTGCCCGGACGGTCGACAATTTCATCGCCCGGCTGCGGCAGCACTTTGAGCTCGACCCGGCCAAGCCCCGGCACTTTCTTTCCGTGCGCGGGGTCGGTTACCGGTTCGTTCAAAATCCTCTGGAGCGGTCAGAATCCGGCGAAGACGCGGTCTGACGGAGGCCGGTGTGCACGGCCGTCACTCGCGCACCGCATGCAGAGCTTTCAGACTCGCATGGCGAATGGGCCATGAGAGCGAACGCACTTTGGACTTCGGGCCGCCGCGGACCCGCAGGCTCATGGCAGTTGCAGGGGGTCGAGATACTCCCGGACGAGTTGCGGCCCGGCAATCGGCCGACCGTGCCGGTCGCGACTTTCTTCGGTGATCAGAAAGTTCCCAAACTGCCAGACAGTGTCATCGAGGTGCGCGTTGGGAGTGGATGCCAACTCGCCGTCGACCGGGGTCCAGTCGAGCGGAATCGACGGCACCCGACCCAGGTAGGGACGGGCGAACTCGAGAATCTCGTCGTCCGGCAATTCTTCGGGGACCCGCACTCCCGCCTCGGGATTCCGCAGCATCCAACCGACCGCGGCCAGCACCGAGGCGGCCACCTGCAGGGTCGTCGCGTTTTGCCCTGGCACGAGAGCCCGGGCTTCTTCAATCGACAGGATGGTGCCGCACCACCACGACTTGTAGTCGTGCCCCATCAAGAGCACACCCAGTTCGTCGTAACCGTGGGTGATGTCGTCCCCCATGATGTGCCACGTGTCGTGCCGCTGGAAGCCGTTGGTCCGCACCTCTTCCAGACACTCCACCGCCTGCGGGCAGGGGAGGTATGAGTAGTGCACCGTGGGACGGTAGATGGCTTCTCCCTCGGGATTCATCAGCGAGAGGTAGTGCGACAGGGTGAATGCCTCGCCGTGACGGATGATCATTCCCACCAGCTCGGCGGACGGAACCCGGGTCTTGACGAACGTGTTGATCCCGAAGTCGCGCAGACAGATCTGATTCCGGGGACCTGCCGAGTGCTGGCATGATCCGGTCGGCAACAGCCGTTCGTGGGTTCCCCAGCCCATCTCGGCCGGTGCGGTTCCCTCTTCGAACAGGCCTTCCACGCTCCAGGTGTTAAAGAACACATTCCCCGGGCGGCGCAAATTGGTGGCCTGTGTATCGCGTTCACTGATGTGCAGAACGCGGACTCCCAGCAGGTAGGCCAAGGCCGCGTATTCGCGGTCGGCCAGGGCCCGTTCGAGCGCGGGACGACGGGGGTCATAGGGGCGATCGCTCAGCAGCCGGTAGGTGATGTCTCGCAGGGCCCGCTTGGTGAAATGCGACACCAAACCCGGGTTCGCCCCGTGTTCGAGCACCGCGGTCGTCCCGTGATTCCCACCCCACTCACGGAACAGGTCCCACAGCTTCATATGCCGGGCGTAGAGTGTCCGTTCCTGCGGTGATTTGCGGTCGGCTTCATGGTACGGGTTCCAGAGTTCAACCGAGGTGTTGATGTAGAGAACCTGGTGGTCGTGGCACCAGCGCAGGATGTCGGCACACTCGATATTCCATGCCAGGTCGATAATCAGGTCGCCTGGCCCGACATACTTGCCCAGTTCGGTCGAGAGATTCTCGGGGGTGATCCGTTCGTCAGAGAACTTCACTCCCTTCGCCTGCCACGGCAGGATCTTCTCGCTCGCCTTTTCGGCGAAGTCCATTACGGTGATGCGGCTCAGGGGAACGGCCAGATGGCGTTCGATGAGGGGCAAGGTGCATTGGGCCACCCCGCCAAAACCAACCAGCAACACCCGCCCCTGGAACTCGAACCTCGTCATTCAGTTTCCCTTTCTGGTCTCTGCGCGATTTCCCGGGCACACGCCTCCCTGTCAGCCCGTTGCATCGCCTTCAGCCGGTTGGGGCGATTTCAACCCCTTCCGACTCCGCCAGCCGACCTGTTCCATCCCTCCACGGACGATTGGTGAACAGGCCCGGCACCGAGAACAGCCGCAATCACTCGGTCAACGTCGACCGCCAGCGGACAAGCCAGAATTTTAGGCCTGTCGTTCGAAATGTAAAGCTGTGCGGTGGAAGGATTTGGACGCTGCGTTTGACCCAGCCCACAGATCCGCTACATTCGTCAGTGTGGCCAGCGGGCCGCACAAGCTGCTGTTTGGCGCTTCCCGCGTCAAACGCCTGCGGGGATACCCCACGGGAGAGTCATTGTCTGCCATTCGGATGGGAAGCATCGTACGCTGCGACCTTGCACCGCACGACGCTTCGCCACAGGAACGAGTTGGGCGGCCCGCTGGTCAATCTTCCTGCCGGACAGGTTTCCCTCTGTGAGGTTTGCCCGGCTGTGTGGTTCCGGGTCCCTTTCCCCGGTTTTGTCCCACCGGTCTGATTTTCCCGGGCATGGCTGTCGGCTGTGTGCCCTGGGCCGGTTTCCTGGAGTCCTCCACCGCATGGGTTGGTTGGTTTGGCTGTGGCGGCTCCTTACGGGGACTCCGCAAACCACTGTGGCAACCGTGGCGGCGCACCACGGTTCGACGGCGCGTCTTGCGCGGGGGCTCTCCCGCCGGCCCCGGCGACGTTGGCGGCTGGTCCCGCTGCGGTACCAGCGTCCTGAGAACCGCACCGAACCGCGCCTCGTCACGCAGCTCCCGTACCGGTTCGCCCGCCGCAGTGCGGACCTCCGGCACTGGAACGACCTCAGCCAGGATGGCCAGCTGCGGCGACTCGAACAGTTGGGCCTCCCCGTACTGTCCGGTCCCGACGACATCGCCTGCTGGCTGTCCCTCTCGGCGGGAGAACTTGCCTGGCTGACTGGCCGCTTCTGGGAGGGCCGCGCTGCTCCTCGTGTCGCCGCCAGCCACTACCGATACCGTTGGCTCCAGAAACGCCGGGGTGGCCGCCGGCTGATCGAGGCACCCAAGCCCCGGCTCAAGCGTGTCCAGCAGCAGATCCTCGCGGAGATTCTTGGTCGCATTCCGCCGCATGCCGCCGCCCAGGGATTTGTGACGGGCCGATCGATTGTGACCAATGCCCAGCCGCATGTGGGCCAGGCGGTCTTGCTGAAGCTTGACCTCGAGAATTTCTATCCGAGCGTGAGCTATGGCCGGGTGACCGCCATTTTCCGCAGTCTGGGGTACTCGCGCGAGGCGGCCATCTGGCTGGCCCGGTTGGTGACGACCGCCGTCCCCGCCGGATTCTGGGAAAAGGGCCGACCCAGCAACTTGGCCGAAGCCCGATACCTGCGCCGGCACCTTCCGCAGGGGGCACCCACCTCGCCGGCACTCGCCAATCTCTCGGCCTTCGTGCTCGACCTGCGTCTGGCAGGACTGGCCCGCAGTTTCAACGCCCGCTACACGCGGTATGCCGACGATCTCACCTTCTCGGGAGACGAGGTGTTCCAGCGCAGTCTCGCGGCGTTTTTGCCATTGGTCCGGCAGATTGTGGCGCAGGAACGGTTTCGGCTGCATCCCCAGAAGACCTGCGTGCAGCGCGCCGGACAGCGGCAGCAGGTGACCGGCATTGTGGTGAATTCGAAGCTGAATGTCCGTCGGGATGCTTACGACCGGCTCAAGGCGATTCTGAAAAACTGCATCCAGTACGGACCCACATCGCAGAACCGTGAACGGCACCCCGAGTTCGCCAGCCATTTGCGAGGTCGCATTGCGTTTGTCGCCAGTCTGAACAGCGAGCGCGGGGCCAAACTCCGGGCGTTGTTTGAACAGATCGACTGGACCCGTTAATGATCGATGTCTGCGATGGGCTTCGACATCCCCGGAACGGGGGGTTGAGATCCACGCCACAGGGTGCCGCCGCTGGAGCCTCTGCCAGGGCGGTTTGTTTTCCACTGGTTCCTCTTTCCCGAAGTGCGCGACATGCCTCACGTGGTTCACAACGTCTTTTTCTCCCTGAATGACAACTCGCCCGAGTCTTGCCAGCGCCTCGTGGCGGCCTGTGACAAGTACCTCAAGGGTCATGACGGGGTGGTCTATTACAGTGCCGGGGTGTTGTGTCCGTCGCTGGCCCGTCCGGTGAACGACCGGGCGTTCGACGTGGCCTTGCATGTCGTTTTCGACTCGATGGCCACTCACGATGCGTACCAGGCTCATCCGCGCCACCAGCAGTTCATCACAGAATCCAAGCCCGGCTGGAAGCAGGTGCGGGTGTTTGACTCGGAAGTGGCCGGGGGCTGAGTGGTCGGGTGTGCGGGAGGCGTACCGGGTCAGGCGTCTGGCAGGGCAGTTGGGTGGTGTTCCCGAATGCCCTGCCACTGGCGGTGGACGGGGTGGTCCCGGGGTGCTGCCTGCGGGAAAAGGAGTCTCCATGAGCGAGGCACATCTCTCGTTCGAGTTCGTGCTCAATGTACGCACGCAGTATGTGGGGCACGTGACGTTTCCGTGTCTGCCCGCGGCGGCGGGGCTCTACCTGCGTCGTCTGGACGACATGTTTCGCCTGATGGGGCGGGCGTTGAATGCGGATGAGCGGCGGCAACTGGCCGAGACGCTCGAGAATCACCTGCAGATGGGGTATGCGCGCGCGGGGGATGCGAACCTGCGGATCGATTACGAAATGCATCCCGACCGGTCGCTGAAGCGGAACCTGGCGATCCGGATGACGTTGTCGACTCCCGATCTGGCGACACAGTTCAAAACGTGGAACTCCGGGGATGGTGATCATCCCTTTGGCAAGCATCCCGACGCCCGGGTGACTGCGGTGGTGCGGACCCTGCCGGTGCCGACCCCTGTGCTGGAAATCGGCGGTGGGACCGGACGCAATGCCTTGCCGATCGCCCGGATGGGGCATCCGGTCGACGTGGTGGAGCTGACCGAGGAGTTTTCCCGCGCCATGATCCGCCGCGCGGAGTCCGAGGGCTTGCCTTTGCAGGTGAGGTGGGGGAACGCACTGGATGATTCGATCACGTTGCCCGAGGGGCATTACGGGCTGATGTTCGCTTCCGAGGTGGTATCGCACTTCCGGTTTGATGGATCGTTGCGGCGCTTTCTCGAGCGTGGGGTGCGGGTGTTGCGACCTGGGGGGCTGCTGTTGTTCAACATCTTCTTGCCCTTGCCCGGATCGGAATACATCCCCGACGCGCTCGCCCGGCAGATCTCCGAGTTGTCGTGGTCGACTCTGTTTTCGCGGGAGGAACTGGAGCAGGCTCTGCGCGGTCTGCCCTTGCGGTGGCTGTCTGAAGAATCGGTCTGCGATTACGAGCGGCAGCATCTCCCTCCGGGGGCGTGGCCACCGACGGCGTGGTTTGAGGCCTGGTCGCGAGGGGTCAGCATGTTTCCTCGGCTCGACAATCCCCCTGTCGGTTTTCGCTGGGTGTTGCTGGAGCGGCGGTAGTCCGGCCGGAGCAGGCTGGGTGAAGGTCCCCCGCATGGCGGCACACCACCGCAGTTCTGTCTCCAACGGGAAGATCCGAGTCTGGGCCGATCCCTCGACGGTTACCTCTCGGCTCACGTCGATGGCGGTGGGCTCCGTCAGGACTGGGGGGTGACCGATCAACGATTCGGAACCTCCCATCAGGAGGGTTGTTTTCGACGGGACGTCCCTTGGGGCGGACACTGAGGGCTGCACTCCAGCGACGCGTGGAACCTACCGCCGGTCGTCCCCCATCAGCACCTGTGGGGGGACGGGCAGGCCCTGCATTTCGAAAAGGAATCGAGACGGTTGGCACACCCGTGGCTTTCCCCATTTCATCCGGGTTTGGGCCCGCGAAATGGTCAGGAATTCCCTTGCCCGGGTCACGCCGACGTAGCAGAGCCGCCGCTCTTCATCCACATCCCCCGCCCGTTCGGATGTGGACCGCTTGTGCGGCAACAGACCCTCCTCCATTCCCACCAGGTACACCCGCGGAAACTCGAGTCCCTTCGCACTGTGCAGGGTCATCAGTTTGACCCCTTCGGCCTGCAGTTTGTCGTCCTTGTCGGGCTCGTCTTCCCGTCCTCCCAGCGAGGTTTCCTGCAGAAACCCATGCAGCGTCGGGTGCGTCGTGCGCGATTCATACTGCCGCACCGCGGTCACCAACTCTCCGAGCATCGTCTTCCGCAACTCATGCTGCGTCGCCTGCTCGTACTGCTTCTCGATCTCGGCATGGTAGCCAATCTCATCGATGAGCTTTTCGAGCGTCGTGCTGAGCGCCCGCGGATTCTCGGCAAACTGCCGGCGGTACTTTTCGATCAGGGTCCGGAAACCCGAGATGGCGTTCCCCGCCGCCTGTCCCAGTTCTCCCGCCTGCAGCGCGGGAGGCATTGCATTCCAGAGCCTTTGGGATGTCTTCTGGGCCCTGCCGACCAGCTTCTCGATTGTCGTTCCGCCAATTCCGCGCGGGGGAACATTGATGATCCGCAGCAGGGGAATCTCGTCTTCCGGCCGGCTGCAGACCCGCATGTAGGCCAGCAGGTCGCGGATCTCGCGCCGGTCGAAGAACGACTGGCTCCCCAGCAGCACATACGGGATCTGCGCGCGCCGCAGTTCGGTTTCGAACGCGCGGGGCTGGTCGTTGGTCCGGAACAGGATCGCGATGTCTCCCGGAGGGACCCCCTTCTGCTTCGTGAGCCACGCAATCTCGCGAACCACATCGAGCGCCTCGGTCCCCTCGTCGGGATGCTCTTTGATCTTCACGCTGAGCGGGCCGTCCTTGTGGGCCAGCAACTGCTTGGCGTGGCGGTTGCGGTTGTTGGTGACCAACTGATTGGCCAACGCCAGAATCTGCGAGGTCGAGCGGTAGTTGTCGACCAGGCGAATGATCTTGGTGCCGGGGAAATGCTGCGGAAACGCCAGGATGTGCCGGACTTCGGCCCCGCGCCAGCCGTAAATCGCCTGGTCGTCATCGCCCACCACACAGATGTTGTGATGCGGCCGGACAAGGGCTTCGATCAGCCGGAACTGCAGGCCGTTGGTGTCCTGGTACTCATCAATCTGGACGGTGTCGAACCGCTGCTGATGCCGGGCCAGCAACTCGGGTGAGGTGGTGAAGAGCCGGTCGGTGAGATAAAGCAGATCGTCGAAGTCAACCGCTCCGGCCGCTTTCATCCCCTGCTGGTAACGGCGGTAGCCGGCGGCGGCGAGGGCTTCGAGATCGCCATCGACGGCGTCGCGGGCCTGTTCAGGAGAGACGCCGGCCCCCTTCCACTTGCTGATGAGCGACAGCAGGTCGCCCGGCTTCATCGATTTCTCGGGGACGCGAATGTCGCGGAGAGCTGTCCGCGCCATCGATTCCTGGTCCCCCCGGTCGTAGATCGTGAAGTTGGAGGGGTAGCCGAGTGTGGCGATTTCTTCCCGCAGGATGCGCACACAGAGGCTGTGGAAGGTCGCGACAAGCGGGCGTTCATTGCGGGACTTGCCCAGCAGCTTGCCGGCCCGTTCCTGCATTTCGCGGGCCGCCTTGTTGGTGAAGGTGACCGACAGGATCCTCGACGGCTGGATCCCGCTGCGGATGAGCTCGGCCATCCGGTAGGTGATGACGCGGGTCTTGCCCGACCCCGCCCCGGCCAAAACCAGCAGGGGTCCAGAAAGTGTGGTGACCGCCTCGCGTTGCGAAGGGTTGAGTTCCGCCAGTCGATCCGTCACGTGAGCTGCCGCGTCCCATTCCAGGTTGGAGGTTCAAGAACGTCGATTCTGGCCAGACGAAGACCAGTCTGCAAGGAGGCAGTTGCGCCCCTCAACCGGCTCCCGGTCGTGCCCGTACCGGAAGGTCTGTGATTGTGCTATTCTGCCACTTCTGTTCGTGAGAACACCTTTCGTGCCCGATCGCTCGTGGCGGTCTCACCCGGCTGAAACTGACAGGGCCAAGACAGGCTGGAAGCTTGGCCGGGATGGGGGTGCATGGGAACTCTTCAGGACTGGAACGTGGCAATCCATGGCCAGATCGCGTGTCGTTCCGAACCTTGCCGAAGCTGATCCGATGGCTGCTTCACAGTTCTCTGCGAACAGCCCCGCGGCAGGTGACCTCACGAGCACCGGAGTCCTGCCATGAGTTTGACGGGGCTGGTGAGTGTGGCCGGTTTGCCATGGCTGGCGTCCTGCCTGATGTTCATCGTGCTGTTTCGCCTGGCTCGGTCGCGGACCGCGGCGGGAGCCGAAGCAGCGGCCGGGATGGCGGCCGCTGTCGGCCTGGTGGTGGGGCTGTTGGGAGCGACCCGCGTCTTGCGCTGGGCTCCGCCGCAATGGCAGGGAGGAAGTTCCTGGCTCCCCTGGGTGGCGCTGGTGGGGACGGTCTTTATGGCCGGTTTGGCGAGCCCGGGATGGCCATCGGCGGTCTCGCGCTGGTTTCCCTGGGGCTGGTCGGCATTGGCCAGTGTGGTGGCGTTGATTCCCGTCGGTGAGCCGGGTCTCGGGCGAGGTCTGGCGGTTGTGGCCAGCACGGTGATTTCGGGTGGGCTCTGGTCGCGGGCCCGAAAAGAATCGAACAGTGGGCTGGTGGCGTGGCGGGGAGCCGGCTGGGTGCTGGCAGGATGTGCCGCAGCGGCCAGTCTCGCCCAGGAAGGACAATTGACCCAGGGGGTGTTGGCGCTGCTGGGGGTGGCAGCCTTCGCCGGGACACTGCTCGGGGGACGCTGGCTGGGACAGGTGACCGCGACCCGCGGTGCGCTCCCCGCATTCTGCCTGCTGCTCCCGCCGGCTGTGTTGACGGGAGCGGTGATGGAGGGGAGTCTGGCGGGTTGGGGTGCGGCCGGACTGCTGCTGGCGGCGCTGGGCTTGGCGGGGGCTCCCGATCGGGGCGAGCAAGTGCGCCCTGGCGGCCCGGGGCGCGGGTGGACGCGAATTGGATACGTGCTGCTGCTGGCGGTGGGGGGGCTCTCCCTCGCATGGTGGGGGCAAACCTGATAGTCAAAGACATCCATCAAAAGATGGGATCCGGAGCACCGCAGGGTGGAATCGTGGTCCCACGAGGTCGGTGGGTTCTGTCTGTGTGGTTGGATCCCGGTCCTGGATTCCGCTGCTGGTTCCTGGGCCATTTTTCCGGTGGTGAAAGTCGATGCCGAGTTACTCTGCCCGTCTGTCTGCGGCCATTCGTCGCACGGGAAACCCTGTCTGCGTGGGGCTCGATCCGCGGTGGAACAATCTGCCGGCCGGGATTCGCGAGCGGGCGACGGCCGCGGGTGGCAGTCTCTGGGAGCAGAAGGCCCGGGGGTTTGAGGAATTCTCGCGGCGAATCATCGACGTCGTGAAGGGGCTGGTGCCGGTGGTCAAACCGCAGGCCGCCTTCTTCGAGGAATGCGGTCCGGCGGGAGTGGCCGCCTTGTGGCGAGTGATGCGGCACGCCCGGCAGGCGGGGATGCTGGTCATCTGCGATGCCAAGCGCGGAGACATTGGCAGCACAGCCGAGGCCTATGCCCAGGCGTACCTCGGAAATGACGGCGACGGACCGGGGCAGGGGGGCGTGGATGCTCTGACAATCAATCCTTATCTGGGGGCCGACACGCTGCAGCCGTTTGTCGACGCGGCCGTGAAACACGAGCGGGGGCTCTACGTGCTGGTCCGTACCAGCAATCCTGGGGCGGGTACGCTGCAGGATATCTGCGACACCTCGCAGACGAAGATCTATCAGCACGTGGCACGTCTCGTCGAGCAGTTGGCTGAGTCGACCAGGGGAGCCGACCCGTACGGGTGTGTGGGAGGAGTGGTGGGGGCGACGTATCCAGCCGAATTGGTGGAATTGAGGCAGGCCATGCCGCACACGCCGCTGTTGATTCCCGGCTACGGCAGCCAGGGGGCGAAGGCGGCCGACGTGGCGGCGGGGTTTGGCCCCGACGGTGTGGGGGCGGTGGTGAACAGTTCCCGGGCGATCATCTTTGCCCACGAGAAGAAAGAGTATGCGGCGAAGTATTCTGCCGAGCGGTGGGAGGAGGCCGTGCAGGCGGCGACCCACGATATGATTCGGGAACTGGCCCCGTACTGCCAGCCCCGCCAATCCCCGGCCTGAGACCGGCCTCTCCCGGACCCCACGCAGGGCATACTCCATGGCAGCCCCCCATCCCGCAACGTCCTCGTCCAATCCCTCTCCGGCACATCCCTTCCCGCTGCGGGCGGTGGTGATCTCGGCCGATCGTTGGCACATCGATTTTCAGGGTTGGTACGGCAACGACTGGATCGAAACCCCCGCACTGCAGAAGCTGGCCAGCGAGGGGGTGGTGTTTGACAACTGTTTCGCGGCGTGTGTGGGACCCGAGTGGACGGCCCGCGCCTGGTGGACCGGACGCACACAGTTGCCCCGCCCCGATGCCGGTGGCCCGTCGACCTGGGAACTGGCGCGGTTGAAATCGGTGGGCGTGCGGACTGTGCTCATTACCGAAGCATCGGCTGAGCACATTGCCGAAGTCGCCCCGCCCTTCGACGAAGTGCACGTGGTGCGGGGGGAGGATGATCTCGACGTCAGCGAGACCGAAACTCCCATCGCCCATCTCGTGCGCCGGGCCGAGACGTGGTTGCGAGACAACACCCACGAGACCCGTCCCACTCTGCTGTGGATCCGGTCGCGGGGCATTCCGTTGCCCTGGCTGCCGCCACGTGGTTTTGCCGACCTGTACCTGGAAGATTTCGCCCTCATTCCCGATCAGTCGGGACCAGTCGCCGGACCGAATGAAGCGGAGGTCGAGTTTCCTCCTGAGGTGGAATTTCCCGAAGAGGATCTGTGCGAGTTCGCCGAGGAGCAGGATCTGACTCCCGAACAGGCCCGTGTTCCGGAAGAAACCCGCTTCGCCCTGGCGATGTACGCGTCGTATGCCTCGCTGCTGGACCGGTGGCTGGGGCGCCTGTTGCGGAATCTCGCGCAGGATCCACACGCCGGGACGACGCTGATCCTGTTCACCACGGGGGCGGGGCAGGTCTTCTTCCCGGGGGAATCGGCCCCGGCGGTCGACCTGGCTGAACTGGAAGGAACGACTCCACTGCGCGGCGAGTTGATTCAGACCGCGTTGATCGCCCGATTGCCCGGTTGTATTCCCGGAGATACCGACCACGCCGGCACCCGGCGTGGAGCGCTGGTACAGTCGATTGATCTTTTGCCGACGGTGACCGAATGGCTGGGCCTGCCGGCGGGAAATCTGGTGGAAGGACGGTCGGTGTTGCCACTGGTGCGCCAGACCTCCGAACAGATTCATGATGAGCTGCTGCTGGGGGATGGTGAGGGAGCGTTGGCCTTGCGGACCCCCGGGGAGCTGTATGTCGAAACCCCCGCGGCCGAGCCCGAGGGGGAACCGGTGGTCGGGCTGTATGGTAAACCGCACGACCGGTGGGATGCGGCCAATCTGGCGAAGCAGCAGCCAGGCCTGGCCGACGAACTGGCGGCCCGACTGAAAGCCCGCCAGTTGAACGCGCCAGCAGCGGACACATAAACGCGCCGGCCCCGCGAGTGGCGAGCCGGAGCTTACCGATGTGGGGCAGGAGGGACGCGAACTGGATTTGAAGCCGGCCTGAGAGGGACGCGGCGGACGGTGCTGCGACTGCGAATCTTCTGTTACGATCGGCGTTGCCCAATGGACCGCGACGGGCCCGCTGGCCAGGGAGAGCAGCCCGTCAGGGATTTGCCTGGTGAGCACGGTCCGAAGTACGAAACACATCGAGTCGGGTCGATTCGTGTCGCCCGGCTGCCTGACCAGTGAGGCATCATGAGCCGACAGCGTTCCCGATCTGCGACCGAATCCACGGCCCCCGCAGCGCCGACGGGGGGAAGTCGCGGAGAGCGAACCGAGCCGGAGGGGGGGGCGGTGTCGGCCGCCTCTCCGGTCGCCCGGTGGTTGTTGCCGGGATTGTTGGGGGTGGTGACCTTTCTGGGATTGATCTTCCCCCTGTATGACACCGATTTCTGGTGGCACCTGCGGACGGGGGAGTGGATCCTGGAGCAGGGGTGGGTGCCCCAGTTGGATCTGTACACCTTCGCCGACGCCGACCGCCCGTGGATCGACCTGCATTGGGGATTCCAGGTCATGATGGCCCTGCTGCACCGGTTGGGGGGAGTTTCGCTGGTGATTGTGGTCAAGGGGTTGGTGATCGCCGCCGCAGTGCTGGTGGCCTTTCGGGCGACGGGGGAAGGGTGGCCCCTGGCGCGGCGGGTGGCGTGCTGGCTGCCGGCCGTGATCTGCATTTGGGGCCGGGGATACGAACGCCCGGAAATGTTGTCGCAATTGTTCCTGGCGATCTGGTTGTGGGTGGCGTTTCAGTTGGAACGCGAGCCGAAGTGGGTCTGGATATTGCCGGTCGTCCAACTCGTGTGGGTGAATTGCCATGCGCTGTTTGTGCTGGGACTGGTGGTGGCGGGTTGCGGAGTGGCTGACTGGGCCTTGCGGCTGGGGTGGGGGGGACGGTTTGGTTTGCAGCCTCTGTCTGCCGCGACGCTCGCCACGCTGCGCACACGGGCGGTGGCGGGGTTGCTGGCGATCGGGGCGGCGCTGATCAATCCCTACTTTGAAGAAGGCGCTCTGTTTCCCCTCACGCTGTATCAGAAATTCACGAATGAGCAGGCGTTTTACTCGCGGTTGATTGGCGAGTTCCAGCAGCCGGGGGTGTTTGTGATGGCCTATGGTCTGCGGGCATTCGCCAACCCGTACTTCGCCGCTGAGGCACTGGTGGCGTTGCTGGCGATCCTCAGCGTGGTGGTGCAGTGGCGGCGGACCGGGCGGGTGCATCCCTTCCGGCTGCTGCTGTTGGGGGCGTTTCTGCATCTCGCGTGGGAGGCGGCCCGCAACACAAACATCTTCGCCCTGGTGGCAACGACGATCGCCTGTGCGAATTTCGCCGAAGCTTGGCTGGCCCGGTCTGAACCGGTGGCGGGCGCTGCAGTCTGCGAACCGACGAACGCCGTTGCTGCCCCTGCGGCAGGTCTTGTGCGCGCGGCTGGTCTGACACGGGGAGAATTGATGGTCGCGTCCGTGTTGGCGGCGGGGGCGCTGCTGGTGGTGACCGGAGTGTGGAACCGGGTGGCCGAAGGGAACAAACCGTTTGGGCTGGGGGAGGCCCGTGACTGGTTCATCCACGATGCGGCGCGGTTCGCCGGGCGCGAGGGAATGCCTCAGTTGGCTGTGGTCAACCACGTGGGGCAGGCGGCGGTGTACGAGTACCACAACGGGCCGGGGCGGACGGTGCTGATGGACGGCCGGCTGGAGGTCTGCACCCGAAAGACGTTCGAGATGCTCTACAGCGTGTTGGGAAGCATGGTGGCGGGACGCCGGGAGTGGGAGGGACTCTTCACCTCAAGCGGTGCCGAATTGCCCGTGGTGATTCTCGATACCCACACCTCGCGCAAGCCGATCGAGGGGCTGTTGCGCACCCCCGGGTGGCGGTTGGTGTATGCCGACCGGACCGCGGGGGTCTTTCTGCCCGACGCCCGGGCCGAGCGCCTGGAACTGCCGGCGGTCGACTCGCGCATTCTGTTCGCAGAACCGCGCTGAAAGAGCCCGAACGGACGTCCCGGATGGGGCGTTGCACGCGGCGTGCCTCCCCGATCGGACTTGCCTACGGGCCGCAGCAACTCATCCGATGAGTGTCCCTTTTGACGACGGCACGCCCGTCTGGCGGGGGTCGATGGTGGTCGCCTGACGCAGGGCACGGGCGGCCCCCTTCCACATCGACTCGGCGATGTGATGGCTGTTGGTCCCGTGGTGCAGCACGAAGTGCAGGTTGCACAGCGCGTTCGCCGCGAAGGCCTGCCAGAAGGTCTCGACCAGCTCGGTGTCGAAGGTGCCAATTTTTTCAGTGGGAAACGCGACCTTCATCACCAGCCACATTCGTCCGGAAAGATCGAGGGCGGTGGTCATGAGGGTTTCTTCCATCGGCAGGGCCAGGCTGCCGTAGCGGGCGATGCCCGACTTGTCTCCCACCGCGAGGGCGAGCGCCTTGCCCAGACAGATGCCCACATCTTCAACAGTGTGGTGGTAGTCGACATGCAGGTCGCCCGAGGCCCGTACGGTGAGGTCAAACAGACCGTGGCGTGCGAACAGGGTGAGCATGTGGTCGAAGAACCCCACGCCGGTCGAAATGTCGTGTTGGCCGGTGCCATCGAGATTCAGCGTGAGCTCGATCTGGGTTTCAGCCGTCTTGCGATGGATGGTGGCGGTGCGGTTCATGGAAGACTTGGACGTGGGCGGAAGTGAGACCGCGACCCCCCTGACAGGGGAGGCGGCCGAGGGAGACTTTAGACAACTGAGGCCAGTTCCCGCAGCAGGCTGTCGATCTCGGGATCGGTACCGACGGTGATCCGCAGTCCGTTCAGCACGCCTCCCGGGGCGTAAGGGACCCCGGGGAACTTCATGAAGCGGACCAGGATCTTGCGTCCCTTGAGAGCCTCGTAGATTTCCTTGTGGCGACCGGTG
>JBKDUK010000495.1:0-7038 GCA_046339535.1 Planctomycetaceae bacterium
ATGATCCCCAGCGTCCAACCATTCCGCTCGGCTCAACGTGGCGACTTCGATCGCCGTTCGCCCCGTCGACCACATCCAACGACAGCAGGCTAAAAGCCGACTCCACGACGTGGCGACGAACTTCCAGTTTGTCGAACACCCAAGTGTCAGACAGCGTGCCTTAAACAAATCACGCGAGGCCCAGCGTTACCGTAAAGCGAGTTGGAAAGTCGAAGATGGTTTGGCCAAATTCACAACAGCCGCCAACTTCCCCGTAGGCGATACCTCCCTCAGCCTGGGGTTGTCGCGCAGGCGACGACCCCTGGTCGCCATCCCCATCACGATCTCTATCCTGGCAGGATTGCTTTCCACCCCCCGGTCTGATGCGTGCGGATCGATCCTTGAGCGAACCCATGGTGAAAGGAACCACTTTCAGGGTTCAGGGCGTGTTGGAGATCGCATACCCCGGGTAGCCGCTGAGGCGGCAACCCGGGGCTGAGAGAAGTAACCTCTCCGAGGTAGGCGGTGGGTTGGCGAAAGGTTTGTGGCGAAGATCGAGGGGCGTTTTCGCCACAGATCGGCGGGGCCACCCGTTTTCTGAAGCCACCGTGCCGCACGCCGCAAGTCGTTTCAGGGTTGCGTCTTAGCCCCAATCGTCTCGCTGGACGACGACCGTCAACGAGGTGGTGTCCCACAATGACTGGCCCTGGTTTCCCTTGTTCGATGTCCGCACATGAGGGCTCGGACGGAACCCCCCCCTCCCGGCGGCGACTGTTGGGGACGAGGGGCACAGGAATCCGGGGGGACGGGGCGAGCGGTTGGTCTGCAACCGAGGGTGGGTGGGGGTGGTCGTGGGGTTCCCGGCGGAATAGCGGCAACTCGCAATTGACTTCCCCCCAAAACCCGTTACCCTTGGCGATTCGCGATTTCCCGGGGTCGATGACGCCGGGATGATCGTTTGTTCCCCGTTTGCTGTTCTCTGTTTGAGTGAGTCAGGTGCGTCATGGGCGCGAATCACGCCGGCGACAAGATGCGGAAAAAGGCCCGGATTACCAAGAAGATTGCCAAGAAGCTCGAAGCCAAGGCCCAGGAACGGGCGGCGGCTGAAGCGGCCAAGAAGTAATCCCGGCTGGACCTTACCAGCCCCACTGCACCCCAGCCGCTGCTTGCAGGCTGGGGTTGAGTTCCTTGGGCGTGTGACCTCCCGGTCCACCCCGGGGCTAATTCACCCCGGAGCTGGGCCACCGCGATAATGAGTCTCCACGAAGCTGGTTTCCCCCCGTTTGGGTCGAGACCGGCTGGGCTTGGCTGACTGCGAACCGCTCTTCCCCGGGGTTGTCCCGGACTGAGGTTCGCTCGGTCACGCGCTGTGGCACCCCTCTCGGCAACCCCCCCCAGAGCCTCTCAAAAATCGAAGAGGTTGGGTGCGGCGGGCGACATCCGGCTGCGATTCCGCCCGACAGCCCGATCGAGAGCCGGGCCGATGTGACCGACAGTTTGCGCGATGCCGTTTGAGGCTGCGCACGGTTGGCTGCGCCATGGCTGGCAGGGTCGGGACGGTCGGCCGGGTGTGCTCTTTCGCCTGCCTGTCCCCCACCGGCTGTCTGTCGTCGACCGCGGTCGTCCGCGTCAGTTGAATTGCGCGAGGGCGCTGCGGGCGAGCCGGACGTGGTCGCGCAGCACCTGCTGCTCATCTTCGGGACAGCTCTTCAGGCACTGCTCGATCATGGTCAGTGCCTGGCCCGGCCGGCCCGATTTGAGGGCAATCAGACCCCAGTCGCGCCGTTCGTTGTATTGCGCCGGGTGCAGCGCCAACAGCCGCGTCTGCACCTTGTAACACAACTTCCAGTCTTCGGTCCGCGCGGTCACCGCCTTGAGGTTGTTGAGCATCCGCACCAAAATCGCCCGCGGCGAGGAGGGTTCGAGCGCCTGCCGGGCCTCGGCACGCGACAGATCCTGCTCGCTCATCAGCCGTTCGAGCGTCTCGGCCATCGTGTGCACCGTCCCCTGTTGGTAGGCATCGATGAAGAACGGCTTGTGCAGCGTGTCGAACCGGGTGAGGAAATGCCCCGGGGCACACACCCCCTTGAGTCCCAGCCCCGCCCGGTCGGCCACCGCCAGATACAACAGCGACAGGCTGATGGGAATGCCCCGCCGGGTCTCGATGACCCGCGGCAGGTAGCTGCCGTCGGGAGAGTCGTACGCCGCCGGATCGCCCGTCAGCCCATGCTGAACCGCCAGGCACTCGGTGAGGGATTCGAGAATCTTCTGGTCGCTGTTGGCGCGGGCCAGGGGCCCCGCCAGTTCGGCCGCCCGGGCATCGCACCAGGCCAGCGTGGGGCCGAAGTCGAGGTCGGGCTCGGCATCACGGGCCAGTTCGAGTGCCGCCACCGTCAAATCGACCTCATCATCACGCCGCCCCAGCAGCTTGACGAATTCGCGATCGCGTGCAAATTCCTCCAGATAATCCTGCATTGTCCTCGTACGCTGGCTTCGGTCACGGTGCACGTCGGTGGTCCTCTCAGACCGAATTTTATCCGGGTCCCCCCCCTGAGAATAGATGGATCCGCGCCCCGCCACGGGCGACCGGGGAGAGTGGCGACCCCGAACCGTGCCGGCCCCGGGCGAACCGCGCCAGCCGCCCGCAAAAATGGCGATCTGCTATGGTAAACCGGGGCTGACCCCGCGGGTCCCGCCCGGTTCTTTTGTTTTCTGCTGTGCCCCAGGTGCCATGCCCTCCGAGATTGCGAATTCCACCGGATCCCCCGGCCACACCGCACCCAACCAACCGGCCCGCGACCCGGGCTCGCGGGGAAGTCCCGAACTGGCGCTGGTGGCCGCACTGCTGGCCCTGCTGACCGCCCTTGTCCCCTTGCGGTTCGAACACGTGGCGGGGCCGGTGGGACTGCTGCTGCTGGCGGCGGGGCTGCTCGAACTGATCCATGGGTTCCGCCGGGCGACGATCGAGGCGCAGCGCGATGCCTGGCAATCGGGAGCCATCACCCTCGGAATCGGGCTCTGCCTGCTGGTCGCCCCGACGCTGGCCATCTCGGCCCTCGTGCTGGTGCTGGCGGCGTGGTTTGGAGGAGACGCACTGCGGCATCTCTTCAAAGCGGCGCGGGCGGCGCTGCAGGGAACGCCCGTGCGGCCCTGGCTGCTGGGAGCGGTGGGAAACCTGTTGGTCGTGATTCCGCTGGTGGTGTTGCGCGGACGGTGGATTGCCTACACGCTGGCGGGCATTGGCTGCCTGCGCATTCTGGGGACTGCCTGGAACCTCAGCATCGCTCCCATTCTGCGGATGGAAGATGCCGGGCGGGCGTCGCTCGAGGGCATGCAGCTGCCCGAGAGCCCCGAGGTCCGCGCGCTGGCCGACCGGTGGAACGCCGAAGAGTCGTGGCGCGCCCGGGCCGACTGGGGCTGGGTGCTGGGATTCGTGGCGACACTGTTCGCCATTCACCTGGGGCGGATGGGATTCGACCGGACGGCCACCGGAATCTTGTCTCCGGCGATTGCCGTGCTGGGGGATCTGGCGGTGTCTTTGCTGCTGGGGTTCGCCCTGGTGATTCCCGCGGGGGTGGGGCTGCGCTGGCTGACCCGCCGGCTGGCCCAGATGCTTTGGAACTGGACGCTGCAGGTTCCCGCCGAACGGCGGACCGGACTGCGCCGGCTGGTCTTCTGGATTCTCGAACGGCGCACCCGCCGGGAGATTCGTCTGCAGCAGGCGCGCCGCAGCCTGCCGGTCGCCCTGCGGGTGGGCCTGCAGGTGGGGCTGCCCCTGGCGGCCATTATTGCCGCGACCGCCCCCATCTGGGGGATGAGCTGGTACTTCGACACCGAGAACTGGGCGGCCGGCATGTGGAACTCGTGGGCCGAGGCCCGCACCGACACCTGGCGCGAAGCGATGGTGCGGGCGATTGCCCCGGCCGAGGCGGGCGAGCCCGCCGACGAACGCTTCGCCGTCTTCCCCCCCCAGGTCGACCAGGACTTTTCCTTTCTGGTGATTGGGGACACCGGCGAGGGAGACGCCTCGCAGCATGTGCTGCGCGACCAGTACCTGCGGGCGGTTCGGCAGGACGACGTGAAATTCGTGGTGGTCTCTTCGGACGTGGTCTACCCGACCGGCGCGATGCGCGACTACGAGCTGAAGTTCTGGCTTCCCTTCAAGGGGACCAACAAGCCGGTCTACGCCATCCCCGGCAACCACGACTGGTACGACGCCCTGGAAGGATTCGCGGCGACGTTTCTCGAACCCGACGCGGCCCGGCGGGCAATGCAGGCCCGGCTGGAAGTCGACCGCGGGCTGAGCAGCACGAACGACCGGCGGATCGAGCAGTATCTGGCCGAGGCGGCCCGGCTCGAACGGGAGTACGAAGTTCCCGTGCGGCAGCAGGCGGGTCCGTTCTTCCAGGTACAGACGCCGCAGTTCGCGCTGTTCGCGGTCGACACGGGGGTGGCCCGGCGGGTCGACCCCGAGCAATGGGACTGGCTGGTGGCCGCGCTTGAGGCGAGCCGGGGAAAGACCAAGATGGCCATCCTCGGGCATCCCTTCTACGCGGGGGGGCGGTTTGTGGCGGAGGGGAGCCCCGACTTCGTTCGCCTGCACGACCTGCTGCGGGACCACGGAGTGGCGGTGGTGATGGCGGGGGACACCCATGACCTGGAGTTCTACCGCGAACCGGGCGGACGGGGGAACGACCCGGCGCTGCACTTTGTGAACGGGGGCGGCGGGGCCTACCTGAGCTTCGGGACCCCGCTCGACTGGCCTCTCCAGGCGGCGACGGCCGACTGGGCGATCCATCCCTCGCGGGAGCAGGTGGTGGCCAAGATCGACGCCACCACGCCGGTGTGGAAGTGGCCGGTCTGGTGGTGGACGCGGCAGTTTGGTGCCTGGCCCTTTTCGGCCGAATTGCTCTCGGCCGCGTTCGACGCCAACGTCGCCCCGTTCTACCAGAGTTTCTGCGAGATCCGGGTCGAGGTCTCGCAACGGCGGGTGCGGATCATTCCCTGGGGCGTGCACGGCCCGCTGCACTGGCGCGACCTGCAGACCTCGGAGGGACTGCTTCCCGCAGGAACCGGGCCCGACACCCCGGTCGAATGGATCGTTCCCTTCGAGACCCCCGGGAACACCCCCGGCACTCCCGCCGGGGCCGCCGGCGAATGACGGGCCGGCGGCCAGGGCAAAGCACCGGGAGACCGGGTGGGCGGCGCGGCCTTCGGCTTATTCGGCGACGTCGTCCTGGTCGAGCCAGTTGTCGCCGCTGCTGACATCGACCTTGAGGGGGACTTTCAGTTCCAGCGCCTCGGTCATCGCGGCGCGGACCAGGCGGGCCAGCGCGGCGACTTCCCCGGCGGGGGCCTCGAAGACCAGTTCGTCGTGGATCTGCAGCAGCAGCCGGGCGTTGAGGCCGCTGGCGGCCAACCGCTCGGTCACCAGCAGCATCGCCCGCTTGATGAGGTCGGCGGCCGATCCCTGGATGACGGTGTTGATGGCGGTGCGCTCGGCGAGATTGCGCTGGCGGCCTGCCGCCGCGGCACTCGCCCCGGTGCGGATCCCCTCGATCGCCCGCCGGCGGCCGAGGATGGTGGTGGCCCGCCCGGCGGCGGCACACTCGGCCAACAGCCGCTGGAAGTAGGCATCGACCCCCGCGTACCGGGCGAAGTATCCCTCGATGAAGGCGGCCGCCTCGGACCGGGGAATCTGCAGCGCCGTCGCCAGGCCGAACGCGCTTTGCCCGTAAATCACGCCGAAGTTGACCCCCTTGGCCATCCGCCGCTGCGCCTCGGTCACCTCGCCGGGGGGAATGCCAAACACCTGCGCCGCCACGGCGGTGTGCACGTCGTCGCCCTGCCGGAACGATTCACACAAGGCCGGGTCTTCACTGAAGTGGGCCAGCATCCGCAGTTCGATCTGCGAGTAGTCGGCACAGACCAGCTTCCAGCCCGGTTCCGAGGGGGTGAAGGCGCGGCGGATGAGCCGGCCTTCGGGAGTGCGGATTGGCACGTTCTGCAGGTTGGGATCGCTGGCGCTGAGCCGGCCCGTGGCGGCCGCCACCTGGCTGAACGAGCAATGCAGCCGGCCGGTGCGGGGGTTGACCAGCGCGGGCAGGGCGTCGAGGTACGTCCCCTTCAGCTTGGTGAGCTGCCGGTAGTCGAGCATGCGGGCGGGCAGGTCGTGCTCGAGGGCCAGTTGTTCGAGCACCTCCTGATCGGTGCTGGCACCGGTCTGGGTGCGCTTCACCACCTTCAGACCCAGCTCCTGGACGAGCACCTGCTGCAGTTGCTTGGGAGAGTCGAGGTTGAATTCGCGCCCGGCCAACTGGTGGATCTCGGCCCGCAGTTCGTCGAGCCGGAGGGCGGCCCGCTGGCTCTGCTCGGCCAGTTGCGGAATCTCCAGGCGGATGCCCTGCGTCTGCATGTCGACCAGCACGCCAATCAGCGGGCGCTCGAGGTTCCAGTACAGGTCCCACAGCCCCTCGGACCGCAGGCGCTCTCCCAGCCGCTGGGCGAGGTCCCAGGCGACCTCGGCATCTTCGACGGCGTACTGGGCCACAAGGGGGATCTCGACCTCGTCCATCCGCTTCTGTGTTTTCCCTTTGCCGATGAGCTGCGAGATGGGAATCATCTCGTGCCCCAGCAACTGGCGCGCGAGCTCATCAAGCCCATGCGAACGGGCCCCCGCTTCCAGCAGGTAATGCCCGATCATGGGGTCGAGCCCCAGTCCGGTGACCCGCACCCCCGCCTGCCGCAGCACCAGCAGGTCGTACTTGATGTTCTGATTCACCAGTTGCAGCCGGGGGTTTTCGAGCACCGGCCGCAGGGTGTCGCACACCAGGCGGTTGTCGAGCACGCGCGACCCGGAGGGTCCCCGGACGGGAATGTACCAACCCTGGTTCGGCGCACGGCTGAGGGCCCAGCCCACAATCTCGGCCTGCAGCGGATCGAGCCCGGTTGTTTCGAGGTCGAGACAGAAACTGTCGAGGGGGGCCAGTTCTTGGACCAGCTTGGCCAGCGCCTCGGGGGTGTCGACCAGCGTCCACGCCAATTCGCGGGGGGGACCGG
>JBKDUK010000496.1:0-9258 GCA_046339535.1 Planctomycetaceae bacterium
GACACGAGGGTTCGTGCGATTCACAAAGCCTGGCAAACGCATTTCTTCCGTGTCGGACGGGGGCAGCGCTGGGGGCGCGGTGGCCCATGTTGTTTCTGTCCACCGACGGGACTTCGTAGACAACTCCTGTAGAGTTGGGTCGTGGGTGGGGGACGGTGACCTGGGGTAGCCGGCGCTGCGCTATGGCAACCCCAGGCTAGGGTAGAAATCCCCTGCAGGGATTGTGCGGCCCGGGGGTTGGTTTGCGAGGCGCGGGTTTGAACAAAACAAGGTGGAGAGAACCCTTGTTCGCGGTCGGTTGGCTGTCGATTGGAGCGGACACGGAGGTCCGCCCCCCCCGCGAGGCTGGTTCGGGACCCTTTCGGCGGGATGGGCGGAGGAGCGCGGAGGGGATGTTCGGGCCGAGCGGTTTGGCTGCCCAGTTGTTCTTCGAATCGCTGCGGCTGTGCCTGATGCCGGAGGTTATGGCTCTCCCCCCAGCACCAGGGGCAGACGCAGCTCTTTCCCCCCCCGCAGGACCACCACCTCCACGCGGTCTCCCGGGCGTTTGGCTTCGATGTACGACAGGAAGTCGTCGGCGGTCTTCACCTTCTCGGAGTCAATCCCCACAATCAGATCGGCGGCCGACTTGTCTTCCGACTCGACCACGAAGGGACCCCGTCGCCGGGTGACCACCTGGGGGCCCCGCAGCCCGGCCCGTTCGGCGGGTCCGTTCGGGGTCAGGCGATACACCAACAGACCCCGTTCGGTCTCGAACACCTTGGCGATGCCCATTTCGGGACGAATGACCCGCCCACGTTCGAGCAGTTGCGGAACGATGCGGGCCACGGTGCTGATGGGGACGGCGAAACCGACCCCGGCGCTCTGCCCGGTCTTGCTGGCGATGGCCGTGTTGATGCCAATCAGCCGGCCGTGCGAATCGAGCAGGGGGCCCCCCGAGTTGCCCGGATTGATCGCGGCATCGATCTGGATGACGGACTTGATGGTGCGGGTCTCGTGCACCTGCAGGGTCCGGTTGAGACTCGAGATGACCCCGGTCGTGAGGGTTCGTTCGAGGCCAAATGGATTGCCGATCGCATACACCCGCATCCCCACTTTGAGGTTACGGGAATCGCCAAACTCGACGGGATGCAGCGCTTCGGGGGGAGCCTCGATGCGGATGATGGCCACGTCATTGACAGGGTCGGCCCCCACGAACCGCGCGTCGTACGACTTGCCGTCGTACAGGGTCACCTGGACCTGCCGGGCCCCCTCGATCACGTGGTTGTTGGTGAGTATGTGACCCTGATGGTCAATCACGCTTCCGGAACCCGAGCCTTCGGTGGGAACTTCCAGAGCGAACAGCCCCGACTCACGGGTCCCCCGAATGGTGATGTGCACCACGCTGCGGTTGACCGTCTCGTAGACCGCCACGTTCACCCGCTCTTCCGCGGTCAGGCCCCCGTCCTCCCAGGGAAGGTCCTGGTCGGGGTTGAGATGGGGGACCGGTCCGTGTGCGGCTGGTGCGCGGGCTGCCGGGGCCCCCAGGGGGGCGTCCGGTTCGGGAAGAGCCGGGCGGGGAGCGGGCGTGGCGGGGCGCCTGCCCGGTCGGGGGGCAAATTCCTGGGCGACTGCCTGATCAGCCAGCGGACGGGAGTCCACCAGCTGCACGGCGACCCAGCCCCCCAGGAGAGCGGAACACAGGCAACTGACGCAGTTTTTCCACATGCTGAACTCCTCTGGCGCGACTCGACCCCGGTTGGTATAAAAGTTTCTGGAAAGGGCCTCAAGACGTGATTTCCCGTCACTACGCCCAGAAAGCCCACGCCGATGAAACGGATTGCCATTCTGACCGCCGGGGGAGACACCCCCGCCCTCAACGCCACGATCGCCGGGGCCGTGACCCGGGCCAATGCCCTGCAAATCCGGGTGTTCGGAATCATCAAGGGGTTCTCCGGGATGCTCAATCCCCGGTTCCCCCACCTGGAACTCAACCCCCTGTTCCATTCGATTCCCGAACTGAACCCCTGTTATGGGGGGACCATTTTGGGAGCCTCACGCACGTACATCGACAGCCGCGACAAGTCGGCGCTCGATGCCGTGGCACATCGGCTGAAGACCCTGCAGATTGATGGGCTGATCTGTATTGGAGGGGACGGCACCATCAACGGGATGCAGCCCCTGGCCGAGTATCTGCCGGTGGTGCTGGCCCCCAAGACGATCGACAACGACCTGGGGCTCAACTACCCCGAAGAGGCGAATGACTGGATCCGGGAACCGTCGGCCACAACGGGCAAGTTCAAGTACCGCAAGCTCGACACCCGGCCCGAAATCGAGCTCGATGAGATCATCAACTACGCGACGCCCGGCTATGCCACGGCGGTGTATGTGGCCGCCTCGGGGATCGAACGCATCCGGACGACGGCCGAGAGTCATCGCCGGATCGCAATCATCGAGGTGATGGGGCGCGATTCGGGCTACATCGCCCTGGGTTCGGCGTATGGCCAGCCCGACATGATCCTCGTGCCCGAATCGCCGATCGACTTTGACCGCATCGAGCAGCGGGTCCGTGAAATCTACGAAATGCAGAAGAATGTGGTGCTGGTGGTGGGGGAAGGGGTGGTGACCGCCGACGGGCGGCTGTTGGGGGATGACGCCAAGCAGTTCGATCCCTCGGGCAAGCCGGTGCTCAGCGGGGCGGCCGAAGTGATCCGCAACGAACTGTGTCAGCGGCTGGGAGATTCGTACTTCACCAGCAAACGCCGCAACGAAGGGGCCAGTTCGGCCATCTTCACCCGTAAGCTGGGGCATACCCAGCGGGGGGGGCGGCCGATTCATTTCGACCGGTTCCAGGCGATGCAGCTGGGGGGAAAGGCGGTCGATCTGCTGCACCAGGGGGCTTCGAACTATGTCGCCACGCTGCAGTGGACGGAAACGCGGGGGTTCTTCGTTGACGCCGTCCCGGCCAATAAGCTGCGCGACCAGTGGGGGGGCATTCATCCCCGGCTGATGCACAAGTCGCTCTATGACGCCGCCCGGTTCAAGCCCTCCGACTTTGGCGAGAAATATCTCGCCCCCATCTTCACCAACGCCATCGGGCCTGAAGACATGGAGGCGGTGCGGGTGAACCTGTTTCACCCCGGCAACCTGCGCCACTCTTACCCGAGTGTGAGCGTCGACATCCAGAAGCGCATCCGGCTGCTCGATGGATGACCGGGGGCGATCGCCAGCGGGTTCAATCGACAGGTCGTGGTTGGATCGGCGGCGGCGGGGACGTAACAGAAAGCGGGAGCAGATTGTCGCACCAAGGCACAATCCGCGGGGCGCTGTCACCCCCTCAGCGTGATGCCGCGGGCCGATTCCAGAAGATTTCCACCAGTCCGTCCCCCGGCTTCTCGGCAAACGAACCGACCACCAGTTCCAGCAGCCCATCGCCATCGAGGTCGATTGCCTCGAGGGCGGCGTGGTCGGCTCCCCCATGCTTGAGTGTCTGGCGGGTGAACTGTCCGGGGGCGGTTTGTTCCAGCCAGATCACGGCGTCAAACGAGACTCCCTGCTGACGGCGGGTGAGTCGCCCGGGGAGCAGGGCACAGGCGGCGATATCGAGATCGCCATCGTTGTCGAGATCGGCGGCAATCGCCCGGTGGACTCCCGGCAGGTTGGTGACAGGGTGTTTCGTCCATGGGTACTTTCCGGTGTTTTCCAGCCAGAAGACCCCATGGAACGGCTTGAGGTGGAAGCTGTCGAAGGTGTCTCCGTTCGTGCACAGCACGTCGAGGTCGCCATCCTGGTCCAGATCGACCAACTGAATACCGCTGGAGCCCCACGACGGTTCGCCGGCGGAGAACAGGCGCTATGTCCGGAATGAACCGGTTCCGTCATTGAGAAACGCCTCGACCACCTCGTGCTCCTGGCTGATCAGGGCGATGAAGTCGAGATGCCCATCGCCGTTGAGGTCGACTGTCGGAACGTGTATGGTGCCGTGCCGGGGGTCGATTTCTTCGAGTGCGAATTTTGGCACCTGGGGATTGCCGAGATTCCTCAGCAGCAGCACCCGGCCCGCCTTTTGCCAGCCGAATTCGGCCACCACGAGATCGAGGTCGCCATCGCCGTCAAAATCGCCCGGCTGCACATCGGCGACCCGACCCAGGTCGGACTGCAACACCTGGGGCTCGAACGACCCCTCTCCGACGCGACGCAGCCAGACCACACGGCCAGCCAGCTTGTCGGAGGGGGTGAAGGTCCCGAGGTCGGCCACCACGAGATCGAGGGCTCCATCGGCATCGAGATCGCAGAGTTGCGCGTGGCTGGGATGGTCGAGCTGCGCGACCGGTTTCCAGATCGGATCGGACCCCAGTCCCCGCCACTTCAGCACCTGACCCGACTTCATGTCGCAGGCGAGCAGCCAGGGGGCTTCGCCGCGGGTCAGCGGCAGTTGGCTGAGGAACGAAACGGCCGGTTGACCGCCCGGTTCGACCGGGGGGAAGACCTGCCGCTGGAACCGGGAACGCTCGGGGAGCGGAGTGACGGCTCCGGGGGGGAGGGGGATTTTGTCGGGGGCGGCATCACGGAAAAACTTCGCGACGTCGAGAACCCTGGGGACCGCCAGATCGCTACGACCGGAATTCGCGTAAAACTTGAATCCCCGCCGGACCTCATCCATCCACGCCGATTTGGGGAAGGCGGCCGCCCCGGGCATCGCGTGACAGTCGGCACAGAACCGTTCGATTTCTGTGCGTTGTACAGCCGACAGGGTGCTGGGCCCGTCATCGCCGTGGGCCGCGGGCGGGCATCGCCCCACGATCCCCACCGCAACGAACACGAAGAACACCAGCCGGGTCCACCGGGAAACCGCACGAGGACACGTCCGGCCTGGTGCCAGAGAAGTCCTGGGATGAACCACAGGCGGTTGGGGTGAGCGGGGGGCGATCACAGTGCGGTCTCAGACAGCCGAATTCGGGGGGCCGCGAGAGGTCGGTGATCGACAGGAGAGCTGGCGGCAACCTCGACAAATTCTAGGTGGCGTCGTGGAGAACGGCCAACCGGCCGAGCGATCGCAGGTGCCCAGGGACACAACTCCGGAGCTGGTCCGCGACTTCGGCAGGGGGGATTGGCCGGCGGTTTCCGAAGCCTGCGGCTGGCTCACCGGCAAGTGACTGGCAAGTGTCTGGGTCGCAACACCCGTGGGAACCAGCCGGGGAGAAGGGCAGAAAGCTCCCCGGCTGTGTCTCAAACCCTGAAGGTGGTGATTTCGGGGACTCAGGCGGCCTTGTCGTGACGTGCCAGTTCGCCCAGCGTCGAGGGAACGATCACGCCGGCCGACCACTCGGGGGTCTGCTCGGGCTGATGCAGGCGGATTTGGCCGTTGGTCTTGGTAAACAGCGGGGTGAGGAACATCACGCCCGCCGACAGCAGCACAGCGCCTCCGCACAGCAGGAGGGCGAATTGATCATCGGCAGCTTGGGCCAGCAACATCGGCATGGTGGGTCTCCTCACATCGCGACAGACAGAATGCCCCGCAGGAGTATTCGTCGCGGATCCGTCCCGGTCTGGAAGGCGTTCCGGGTGTGTGATTCAATCCGGTCAACCGTTGCGGGCGAACCGGAGGGCGGCTCCGGCTGGCCGTATCGCTACGGCTGGCAAACTCAGCCCGAAGTCCCGAGGGGGCGGAATTGGCGCCCCGCGCACCATTCCTCAGGTTTGCCCAATGCGTGGGGGGGAACGAAGCCAGCTTCCATTTGTTCCATGCCGTTCCCTGACACGAACTCGGTACGACGTGCGCTGGGCTGATCGGGAGGCGGGCTGTGGCAACGCGGTGGGCCCTGTCTACGGTCCGCCGGGGGCTGGTGGCCGGGTCTGGGAGGGGGCTGCGTTTCGTCGCGAACGAACGCAGTCGCGGCCCGTAGCCGCACGGCCAGCCTGATGCGTGCTGTGCAATCGGTTGGGGAGGAGACTCCGTGTGGGGCCCTTTGCGCCGGCAACGAGATGTTGGAACAGGACGATGTTTGTTCGTCTGGATTCGGGTTGCCGTGAGAAGTTTTCCCGTGGTGAAAACGCCCCCCACTGAACGGGCAGGGGCCGACTGCAACCTCAGCGACCAATCTCCTCACATTCACGAACGGGGTTGTGCGAAGGGAGGCATTGGCGACAACAGGGGCGGAACGAGGCTGTCCCCGGAATATCAACAATCGTCTGGCGGCGCAGTCGACCACAGAGTAGAGTTCGCGAAGGCTTCAGTACTCGTATTCTTCAGATGAGAGAAAGGATTGCGGACAATGATCGGCAACTCGATGTGGATTGCGGCGCAGCAGGGAGGGGCTCCGGATGGGGCGGCCGCTCTGGGGCTGGGAATGCGGCTTCTCAATCTGTTGGTGGCGGTGGGTGTCATCGCCGGAATCTGGAAGGTGTTCGTCAAGGCGAACAAGCCCGGTTGGGCGGCCCTGGTCCCCATCTACAACTTGTTTGTTATGGCTGAGGTGGGGGGGAAGCCCTCGTGGTGGGCGATTTTGATGTTCGTTCCCCTGGTCAATTTGATTGTCTTGGTCCTCATTTGCATGGGCGTGGCGAAGAACTTCGGAAAAAGCGAACTGTACGGGATCGGGCTCGCCCTGCTGGGATTCATTTTCTTCCCCCTGCTGGGCTTCAGTGACGCGAAATACAGGCGGGTGGCTCAGTAGGCGCCGGCGGCCTCACCGCGGCGCAACTTCGGTGACAGCGGGCGCCTGGCGGGGTTCGTTTGGATCAGCACGGATGCGAGGGGCTGGGGGTGATTTGTTGCCCCCAGTCTCCCTGCAAAAGACGATCTGGAGGGGGCGGGAGGCTCGCCCCCTGCGGCATTCGCGAGCGACGCGGTTTTTTGGCGATGGCTTGGTCCGGTCTTTGGAGAGCTGACTGGATACCGCAGGATTGGCGAAATCGGCTTCAATGGATTTTCACAATGACGCTGCAGGCTGCCCCGCGGGTGGGTGGCTGCAATGGTCGGGCGGCTTGAGGGGGATTGTGTGGTCTCGGCTCTTATTTCGGCCCCTGCCCGCGCGTGAGCCGGCCTGAACACTCGCCCGGCCCTGGCCGTCGGGTCCTCGCTGACCGAGTCGCCCTCCTTGAGACCCCCGCCGCGATTCGTCACAATCGGGAGCTTGCCGGTGCCAGTCCCTCACCGAATTTCCCCGAGACTTTGATGCCCGAACAGCAGATCCAGACCCACATCCTGCCCAACGGTCTCACCCTGTTGATCGAGCCGATGGCCGATGTCCAGTCGGCCGCCTTCTCGCTGATGATCCCCTGCGGCAGCAACCACGATCCCGTGGGACAGGAAGGGGCGGCGTCGATTCTCTGCGACTGGCTGATGCGGGGGGCCGGCGAGCGGGACAATCGCGAGCTGACCACGGCGCTCGACAACCTCGGAATTCAACGCAGTGAGGGGGTGGGGCACAGCCATATCAGTCTGGCCGGGGCGACGCTCGCCGCCAACCTGCCCGACGCCCTGCGGGTGTATGCCGAAGTGGTCCGCGACCCGCACCTCCCCGAAGAAGAGTTCGAACCGTGTTGGATGGGGGTCGAGCAGTCTCTGCGGGCCCTGGAGGACGAACCGCGGCAAAAGGTGATGGTCGAACTCAAGCGGCGGTGTTATCCCGCCCCCTGGGGAACCCCCACCGAAGGGACCCTGACAGGCATCGAGCAACTGTCGCCGGAGATTGTGCGCGAGCAATTCCTGCGGACGGTCCGCCCGGGAGAGACCATCCTCGGGGTCGCGGGCAAGGTGGATCCTCCCGCCGTGCTGAAACTGGTCCGGGAACTGTTTGGCGACTGGGCCGACCAGCCCGCCGCCGACTGGGGGGCCGGTCCCCGTGGTCCGCACCGGGATCACATCGTGCAGGACGCCACCCAGACGCAGATCGGAATTGCCTATCCCAGCGTGCCGTACCGCGATCCCGAATACTACGCCGCCTGGGGGGCCGTGAGCGTACTGTCGGGAGGGATGAGCTCGCGGCTGTTCACCGAGGTTCGCGAGCGGCGGGGGCTGTGCTACTCGGTGTATGCGACGTTGCACACCCTGCGCGATCAGGCCCAGGTGCTGTGCTATGCCGGGACCTCGGTCGAGCGGGCCCAGGAGACGCTCGATGTCACCCTGCACGAACTGCGCCGGCTGGGAGAGGGGATTGCGGTCGAGGAGTTGCGGCGTTGCCAGGCGCGGGCCAAGAGTTCGCTGATCATGCAGCAGGAATCGAGCGCGAGCCGGGCCTCTTCACTGGCCCGCGACTGGTACCATCTCGGCCGGGTGACCACGCTGGACGAGGTCCGCCAGCGGATCGAGTCGCTGACGGTCGAGCGACTGCTGGATCACGTCCACCGGTATCCCGCCAATGAGTTCACGGTCTTGACGCTGGGGCCCGCCCCGCTGGAGGTTCACGATGCGGTTTCATGAAGCCCGACTGCCGAATGGGCTGCAGATCATCGGCGAGGCGAGTCCCTCGGTCCACAGTGTGGCCCTGGGTTTTTTTGTCCGGACCGGGTCGCGTGACGAAACCGACCAGCTCGCGGGGGTGAGTCACTTCCTCGAACACATGGTTTTCAAGGGGACGGAACGGCATTCGGCCGACGATGTGAACCGCATCTTCGACGAGGTGGGGGCCGACTACAACGCCTCGACCAGTGAAGAGACCACCCTGTTTTATGCCGCGGTGCTGCCCGAGTACCTGGGTGAAACATTCGATCTGCTGGCCGACATTCTGTTTCCCTCTCTGCGGACCGCCGACTTCGACATGGAGAAGAAGGTGATTCTGGAGGAGATCGGGATGTATGACGACCAGCCGACCTACCTGGCGTACGATCAGTTGATGACCACCCATTTTCGGGGGCATCCGCTGGGACGCTGTGTGTTGGGAACCCGTGAGACGGTGGGGGCCCTGAGCGCCGACCAGATGCGCGACTATCACGCCCGCCGCTATACGGCCGGGAACATCCTGCTGGCGGTGGCGGGACGGTTCGACTGGCAGCAGGTGCTCGACCTCGCGGCCCGCCATTGCGGCCACTGGCGGGCGGGGGATCCGCCCCGCGACATCGCCGAGGCCCGGCCCCAGGGAGGACGCCAGGCACTGGTGCGGCCCACGATTGGCCAGCAGCACGTCATGACGATGTCTCCCGCCCCCTCGGCTCAGGATCCGCAGCGGTACGCCGCCGATCTGCTCTCGGTGATTGTGGGCGACGACACCGGCAGCCGTCTGTTCTGGGAATTGGTCGATCCGGGGCATGCCGAGTCGGCCGACCTGGGCTTCCAGG
>JBKDUK010000497.1:0-3100 GCA_046339535.1 Planctomycetaceae bacterium
GGACGTACGGGTGTTGGTGCGGTTCGCGACATTCCGACCCGAACGGGCCGTCGTCCGGCCCAACGGGCCAGCCATTCCCCCAGCCAGGGTCGCAGGCCCTGGTGGCTTTCCAACCACGTTCGGTCAGGCCCCACGGGCCGACCGTTCTTTGAAAAACCAATGTTGAAGACGAATTGTTGGCCCGTTGGGCCGAAGAACGGCGCGGTCGGGGGGGGGCGTGTCCCGGCCCGCTGGGCCGGGCTGGGGGAATGACTGGCCCGTTGGGCCGCACAGAGGATCACCGTCGCGCGACGTTGAGACCGGGGACGCGCAGCATGAGCGCAGGAACGGGTTCGACCCACGACTTTTCTGCCGACCGGCAGCACGGGTCAGGTGGGTTGGGCTGGTTTTCGACAGGTTAAAAAACCGTTCGTACGGCACCCTGCGGCCGAGAGAGTGGAGCCGTCGAGAAGACGAGGGTTTTCCCGACTGCCCACCGACAGGAGAGACTCTGGGCACTGTCATGTTGGTCCCCGAGACTAACCCGGAAATGGCGGTTCTATGCCCCCGGTCAGTCTTCTCTATCATGAGACCGCTCGGTGCAATCGATTCTTTGCCCAAGTGCCCCCTCGGAAGCCTGGAGCCTGTCGATGAAGCGAGTGCTGCAAATTCTGTTGTCCGTTTTGGTTCTCGGGACCTCCGCGACTTTCGCGAGAGCCGAAACAATTACCTTTGATGAACTTGACGTCTCAAAGCCGATTCCCACGCCGTATTTCGGAATGAACTGGAATTTCCATATCATTGAGACGCCCGTGCGTCCCTGGGGAGGCTCGGGTTATGACAATGGCGTGGTGTCTCCCCCGGTGGTGGCTTTCAGTCACGGAGCAATCGATTCTTTCGGCTCCTTTGGCCCCGGCCCTGGTTATGGATCCTTCACGTTCGTGAGCGCTGAACTGACAGGGGCCTGGCATGACGGCCTGAACATCCACATTGTGGGTCTCTTCAATGGGGCCGTGGTCAACACGACCGATGTGGTGGTGGACGCCGCCGGACCGACCCATGTGGAACTCAACTGGAGCGGTCTCGACACGCTGGAATTCACCTCTTCGGGAGGTTGGATCCATGATCCCGACTGGCTCGAAGGAGAGATGTTTGTGATGGATGACGTGGTGGTGACGGACGTCATCAGTACGCTCACCCCGGAGCCTGCCGGTTGGGTGCTGGCTGGAACGGGTCTGGGGGCGTGCCTGGTGCGCCGCTTCCGGCCGCAGCGGAGACGAGCCCGTTCGTGACCTCGAAGGCCTGGCGACGCGCGGTGAAATCCAACACGGCCGAGATCCCTTCCCGCGCCCGGTCCGAATCGGAGTTTCAGCGCCAGCTCGACCCCCGCCATCCGTGATCACATTGGCCGGCCCAACCCCTCCCAGTTGTCGCGTTCGGCCAAGGGGCACGTCTCCGGCGCTGGCACGAGGAAGGGTCCGCGCGTCCTGGTCGCGCCACGACCATCGCGATGGTTGCGCCGGCCCCTGCCGTCAACTTCCCCACTTCGCCAGGTAGAGCTGGTGCAGTGTGCGAAAGTGCGAGTCGCGAAAGTTGCCGCAACTGCTGTGGGTCAGGCAGATGGGCCAGGTTCCGAGGGTCAGACCCCGCTGGCGGGCGGTCCGGCAGAAGTCGAGATCGTAGCAGTGGAAGTCGAACCGCCGGTCAAACTCGACGCCCCGTAAGCGCAGCCGCTCGGCCCCACTGGCCAGAAACACCCCATCCAGCAACTCGCACTCGGCCGGGACGGGGCCGTAGACACTGGGGGTTCCGAAGGGCTGCGGGCCGTGGGCCAGCACCCCCGTGAGACACGCAGGCTCATCCCAGGTGAGTGTCTCGTCCGGAAAGATCCACGAGAGCTGGTTGGGAAGCCGCCGCCGATTACCGGCCACCCCCAGCACGTCGAAACTCCGCAACCCGTTGAGCACCCGGTCGGCCAAAAAGTAATCGTCGATCCAGACGTCATCGTGGATGAACACCAGCAGGGCCTCGGCATCTGCCTCGGCAATGCGGGCGTTGTAGACCTCGGGCAGTCCCCGGCGATTGTTGAAGGCAATCCGCGGCACCAGCCGTCGGTCCCAGGCCAGGCGTCGCAGCGAGATTCCCAACGGCACCTGCTGCCAAAACTCTTCCTCCGATGCCCGGGTGGCGCTGACAATCTCAATCATGGCCATTCACCTGCCAATTCCAACCACGGTCCACCGGATCGACTGCAACACCACTCCTCTGCGGGCAGCGCACCCCACGCGTGAAGTCTCGGCAAATCTCGCCACTGCGGGAAGGCAGAGGAGCCTGGCATCAACGGTTCCAGCCAGCTTCGCCCTGGAGGTCGACCGCACCGTCGAGGGCGCGACTGTTCAACGGCTGGCACGCCGTCACACGCAGCCCTCAGCGATTCCACCAGGCGGGCCCGACACGCACGAAGTCGAGACGCTCGTAGGCCTTGGCTGCTCCGGTCTCGAGGACAATTCCCAGACGGCCGTCGGGCAGCTCGCAGAGATCGGAGTACGCCGAGGGACCCGCCTGGATCAGGCGATTCTCCGACCAGGTCACCCCGCCATCCCGCGAGAGACGCAGTCCCAGGTTGGCCCGGCCGGGCCCGGCGGGACCGCAATAAACGAGCGTTCGTGACGACGCGGGCCCCACCCCCAGCAGTCCCGCCTGGCAGGTGGGGCAACTCACCTGCGCAAGATGTGCGGGGCTCGACCAGGTCTCTCCCCCATCGGCACTGGTCGCGAAGGCCCGCAGATTTTTCCCGAGGTAATTCCGCAGCGAGAGCAGCAAGGTGCCATCGTCGCGCTCGGCCACCTGGCACTCATCAATCGCCGCCTCGGAGGGCGTGCCCAGTTTCCAGGTCGCCCCGTGGTCATCGCTGTAGATCACCAGCGAATGCTGCGTCTCGTTCTTTAATTGCGGGGTGAAGCCGCAGTCGCAGGGAATGACCAGCCGGCCCCGGTGCCGTCCGTGGGCCAGTTGAATGCCATGCCCGGGCCCAGTCGCAAACCACCCCCACGACGGATCCTTGACCGACGAGGTGATGTCGCGGGGAGCAGTCCAGGTGGCCCCATCATCCCGGCTCGAC
>JBKDUK010000498.1:0-9797 GCA_046339535.1 Planctomycetaceae bacterium
CCCCACCCGTTGACCGCGTGGCGGTCGAGACCCGCGTCTGCCGGTACGACCACGACCTGATCCGCCGGGCCATCGTGCGGGAACTGAACCGCGGCGCACAGATTTATTTCGTCCACAATCGGGTGTACAACATCGAGACGATTGCCGACCGGCTGCAGGCGATTGTGCCCGAGTCGCGGATCGGGATCATCCACGGGCAAATGGGTGAGGGGGAATTGGAGCCGACGATGGTGGCGTTCGTCGACGGCCGGCTCGACATTCCCAACGCCAACACGATCTTCATTCACCAGGCCGACAAATACGGACTGGCCGACCTGCACCAGCTGCGGGGGCGGGTGGGGCGGTACAAGAACCGGGCGTACTGCTATCTGCTGCTGGAGGCGGGGCAGAGCCTGACCGGTTCCGCAGCCCGCCGGCTGAAGGCGATTGAGGAATTCAGTGAACTGGGGGCGGGTTTCAAAATCGCCATGCGCGACCTGGAAATCCGGGGGGCGGGGAACATCCTGGGGACCGAGCAGAGCGGACACATCGCGGCGGTGGGCTACGAGCTGTATTGCCAACTGCTGGAGTCGGCGGTGCGGGCCTTGAAGAAGGAGCCTGTCCGCGAGTTGGCCCAGGTGGCGATCGATCTGCCGATCGAGGCATTCTTGCCGTCGAATTACGTCCCCGAAGGACGTCCCAAGATCGAGGTGTACCGGCGGTTCTCGCGGATCCAGACCGCCGAGGAACTGCACGATCTCGAACTCGAATTGGTGGACCGGTTTGGTCCCCTGCCGAAGCCGGCCGAAATGCTGGGGGAACTCAAAAGGATTCAACTGCTGTCGCAGCCGTGGCAGATCGACGATATCCACATCGAACCGGGCTACCTGGTGCTGAAATACCGCAATCCAGCCCGCATCCGGCAGTTGGTGCGGGCCAGCAACAACCGGCTGCGGGTGGTGGATGAGCGAAGCGCCTATCTTCCCCTGGCCCCCGAAATGGCCCAGGGTCAACCGCTGTTGGCGCTGACGAAAGCGCTGTTGCAGCAGCCTGTCGTTCTGGTGTAGAAACCGCGCCCCTTCCCGGTTCCCGGAGAGGCTGCGGAATTCCCACCGCGATTGTCTCCGTGAACCCCCTTTCTCTCCCCTCCCCACCCACTTCCGGCGCTCACTCCCCACTGCGGTGGCTGCGCGGTCCTGCGCGGAACTCACCGCACCATCACGCCCCTGCCGGACCCCCGACTCATGGACGAGCTTTTCCGAGCGAAACCGCGGCACCTGATGGGTGCCACGCTGCTGTTGAGCCTGTTGACGGGCTGCGAGGGGACTGGCAGCAAGGTCAAGGATCCCGTTGTGCCCCCTCCGCCGCGGCGGATCTCGATGGATGATTCGAGCAAGGCTCCGGTTCAGGACAGCAGCACCTCTCTGGCCGCGGGCGAAGATTCGGAATCGGGCGAAGTCCGTCCCGCATCCTCGAGTGATGGAACGGCAGACTCGGGGGTGGCCCGGATCGCCAGTCCTCATCCCCGGGGTGAAGTGGCGGCGGTGGTCAACGGCCAGCCGATCTTTTATGACGATGTTTTGGTCCCGGCGACCCCGCAACTGAAGCAGGCCAAAGCCCAGCTCTCCCCCACCGAGTACAAGCGGTTCCGCCGGATGGTGGCCGAAAAATTCATCGAGCAATACATCGAGCAGGAGCTGCTGCTGCAGGCGTTGCGGCGGAAGCTGAAGCCCGAGCAGTTCGACGGGCTGCAGGCGTCGCTCAACAAGCAGGTCGATGAAGATCTCAAGAAGCAGATGAAGAGCCTGGGGGTCAGCAGCATCGGCGAGCTGGAAGTCGAGCTGCGGAAATCGGAATTGTCGGTGGAAGTCATGCGGCACAAGATCCGCAGCCAGAAAATGGCCGAGCAGTTCCTGGCGAGCAAGGCGATGCCCCGCGACGGGTTCGACCGGCCCGACCTGCTGGCCCACTACCGCGAACATCTCGAAGAGTACAAGGTCGAGGCCCGGGTGCGCTGGCAGCAGCTTGATCTCGAAAACAGCAAGCACGGCGGCCCGCAGGCGACCGAAAAACTGGCCGGCGACCTCGTGCAGCAACTGCGCAGCGGGGCCGACTTCGACGCGTTGGCCCGCGAACATTCGAATGGCCCCACCGCCAAGACGGGGGGGATTCGAGACTGGACCACCCAGGGCAGCCTGGCGTATGCCGAGGTCGACACCGCGCTGTTTGAAATGCCGATTGGTTCGATCAGCGAGCCATTCCCGATCAAGGAATCGTTCTGGATCGTGAAGGTGCTCGACCGGGATGACGCCCGCTACAAGCCCTTTGAAGAGGTGCAGGACGCCATCAAGGAAGACCTGCGCCGCAAGCAGTTCTCGAAATCGGTCAAGGAACTGCTCGCCGAACTTCGGCAAAATGCCGTGATCTGGATGTTCCCGGAAGACAAACAGCAGTAAGCGGCCAGCCGGAGGGGCCCGCGCCAATCGGGGCCCCCCGTCTTCCGGAACAGATCCATCAGGAACGGAATCAGCCCGCCAGCGGGCTGTCGCAGGGGAGGTTGGCCGCCTCGGTCAGCCGATCGAACTGGGCCGCCTGGGTGATGCGGTAAACAATCTCCGCGACCTCGGCATCGGGGAAGTGCTTCCGCAGACCGGCGATGTCTTCATCGGTGATCCACTGGGGGGTCACCGTCAACTTGCGGGTGAGCTGCAGGGCCAGCCTGTCCCCCTCCGGCAGATCCCCGGCGAGGGTGTCGAGAGCGAAGATCTGGTCATCGGTCTGCTTCAGGGTACGCAATTGGGCCCGGGCGTGGTCGAGGGCGTACCAGGCGTGATCGTGTCGGGCCGCCACCCAGGCGATGCGAGCCTTCAGCAGCGGAGTGACCTTGCCGAACTGCTCGAGGTTGAGCTGGCTTTGAATCGCTCCGACCCCGGTCTTGGGGAAGTGGGCCAACAGCCGGATGTAGGCGGGAAGCGGACCGGGCGGCAGATCGGCCTTCACCTGCCGGGTCTCGGCCTCGGTGAGGAGGGGAAACCGGGGTTGGCGGGTGCGGGCTTCGGTCAGGCGGCGTTCGACCTCGCTGCGCGGCTCGAGAGCAGGACGGGGAGCATCGACCGCCACGGCGGACACCTTCGCAGCGGGAAGCGGGGCGACACCGCTGGGCCGTTTCTGGACCGCCGCGGCGGTGGGAGTCAGATAATCGCGGTGTCCCTCCTGGGGAATGCCCAGGCTGTCGGTCCAGCGATTGGTGGCGTTGTAACGGGCCACCAGGTAGACGATCTCGAGGGGCTGCAGTCCCGGATAGTGCTGGGCCAGCGCGGCGACGTCCGAGTCGGTGATGCGGTGCGGCTCGTAGGTCAGCTTGCGGGTGAAGGCGAAGGCGGCCTGGCGGGCGGGAGACTGGTCGGTCCAGTCTCCATCGAGGGCGGCCACCTGGTCTTCGGTCAGTCCATCGGCCGCCAGCTTGGTCTCCTGGTGCCCCAGGCAGTAGTGGCAGTTGTTCACTCGCGACGCGATCCAGAACAGCTCGGTGATGAACGGGGCCTTGAGCTGCATGACCGGGTCGGGATCACGCGAGAAACCGGCTCCGCGCAGTTCTTCGGGCAGGTAGCGGTTTCGCATGCGGGCATTGTTGACCAGCCCGCCGCCCAGGCCGCGCGCCGCCGTATTCTGCTTCGCCTGTTCTTCCTCCTCGGGGGTCGGGGGAGGAAGCGGGAGGCGCGGCTGACGCGATTTCAGGCGGTCAAGCGCCGCCTTCATCTCGTCCCGGGTCGCGGGAACCGGTTTGGGCCGCGAGGAGCTACCCGCCTCCTGGCTCCGCGCCAGGCTGGCATGCACCGTGGGAACGATCCAGACAAGTGACAGGCAGAGCCAGCGGATTCCACGCAATGTCATGGGATCTCCTTCGAAAACAGGCTGTTCAGAGGATGCCAGAGGTTGCCACCGGCGGTGGGGCCCGGGAGGATCAGAATTCGGTGTCGTCGGCGCGAATGATCGAGATGGTCGGCTTGAGTGTGACGCCGTAGGCCAGGCTGCGTTCGCGTTCCCCCTGCTGTGGATGAATGACGACCGCCTTGACCGGAACACGCCACAATCCCCCGAACTGCGTGGCCGTCCCCATTTCAAATGATTTGAGTTTGTAACCCGCCGCCCATTCCTCATCGACCACGGTCATGGCGGGGGTGCGTGATTTGGCGAAGTCGGTCAGGCTGGTTCCCTCCTGCCAGGCCTTCAGCATCTGGCCGAGCACCTGGCCCCCCTCTTCGGGGGTCCCTTCGAGCTGCAGTTGCTTCGCCCCACAGCCGGCGAGCAGCAGGGCCACTCCGGAAGCGAAGAGAACCCGCCAGAGACCCGCTCCGCCACGCTCGCTCACAACACCCTGAAACACAGACAAACTCCTTGATCCAAGAATTTCACGTGGCTGCCCTGAAGCACGGGCCAACTCCCACCCCCGCCTCACTTCCCTGGGAAAAAAATCGACAGCCAGCAGCCACAATCCTCACGCCACAGCAGCCGCCGCGGCTTCTCTGCGGTGAACAACGGGGTCCATCAGCCAAATTCCCGGGGGAATGGGTCTTCCCCCGGGAACCGGTCTTTCCCCGTACGAGTGCTGGTCTTAGAACTCGCCCACGATGTCGCGGCCATTGCGGCTGCCGAGGGCTCGCCAGGTGGCCAGGTTCACACTGTCTCCCACGAACCGCACCGAGCCATCGCACAGCAGCACATGCACACCCCCCACATGCCGGCTCTTGGCCGTGGTCGAGATGCGTCCCGGGGGGAACATGCAGCTGCGGGTGTTGGGAGGAGCGACGTGGAAATACTGGGTGGTCGAGTGGTACGACTGCATCCAGGGAGCCCCCACGTTCGAAACCCCCTGGAAGGAGAGATTCATCGGGTCGATCGCATTGCACTGCAGGATCGCTTCATCCGGAGTGTTGGGATAGGTTCCCGGGCGGAACGTATCGGTCGGGCTCGAGAACCCGTTGCTGAAATCACCAATCGGGTGCTCGCTGAAGGCCGCGGTCTGCGAGGTCCCGTCGGTGATGTCGGCCATCGACAGGGCCAGCTTCGAAATAAACACGCCGTTGGCATTCGGACGGCCATAGTTCGGGTCGCTGGCGGGGACCCCGGTGTTGTTGCCATGCAGGATTTCACTTCCCTGGTTGGCCCGATAGTTGGTGGCCGCCCACCCCGTGGGAAGACCGGTCGAGGAATCGGAGGGGCAGAGGAAGACCGGCAACTTGGCATCGACAACGGGAGCATTGCTGATATGCGACCACCCTTCGTTGAAGTTGATCCGCTGGTACAGCGGCGACTGGTCGAGGAACGGCAGAAGATAGGCGTGCACCGAAATCGCCTTGGGGGTCGACGTCAGACAGAGGGGCAGTAACTGATAGGTGTCGGCGTAGTTGTGAATCGCCAAGCCAATCTGCTTGAGATTGTTCTTGCACTGCGTCCGGCGGGCCGCCTCGCGGGCCTGCTGCACGGCGGGCAGCAACAGCGCCACCAGAAGGCCGATGATCGCGATCACCACCAGAAGCTCAATCAGCGTGAACCCACGCTTGCGACGCAACGCAACAGTCTTCATCAGAAACCTCCAGGAACACAAGAACCAGAACAGGAAACTGGCCGGGGAAGACCAGAAGAAACAGACCAGTCGAACTCCACAGGCAGGGAAGATCCCACGACACCCTGTGCGACAGAACGCTTCACTTGTTCATTCATTTGCCGGGCCAGCCCAAGACTGGCCCGGAATCACAACGGGGGACATCGCAAGAATCCCCCCAAACCGGCGATCGCGACCGGGACATTTTGGTCCTCCGTGCGATCGAGCCGACGGCGTTCCCGGACGAGAGCAGGGCTGGCATGATTCGCGGGAGCCCTTGGACGATTTCGCAACCACTTCAGGGAAGGGGCGAAATCAGGGCAATGGCCGACGAGTCACTGAGGAGCGGAATCGAGCTTTGTCGCCCGGAGCGGCAGAGGGAAGATTGGAGTGCCGAAACACTTGACAACCGCCAAAAAACCCTCGGTGACAAACCTTATTCGAAGGGCTCGCCAACCATCCGCCGTTCTCCAGCCTCATCCAACAAACCCACTTTGGAGGTCGCGGAGACGCCAGATCAGGCACATCGGGGAGGACGATACAGTCCTCGACCCGACACTTCGTTCGGCAGCCGCGTGGTGTTTAAAGCCTGCACGCTGGGCTGCAAGACAGGAGACAGGTCAGCGAATTCCGCCAACACGGCGTCCGACTGCTCCACCGACAAAACCACGGAGACAGGCAAACCCTTGGGAGCTTTCCGCTGGCGGCACTGAGGCCCATGGCACGGCAAGGGCTGGCTGGGCTTCCGGGTCGCCCCGAAAACCTCCACCAACAGCAAAGCCGAAGACGGGGCGTGATGCCCTTTCATCTCCATCAGCAGCGCCGCGTGGCGATTGCCAATCAGCACATAATCACCACAACTCGCGTCGGCTCGACCAGCCCCAGCAACAACAAACCCCATCACAAGCAGCACCCACAGCCAGGATGGCTGAGTCCGCAAGCGAAAGAGAGTTGCATGCAGCATGGAGATTCGGAAGATCACCGAAGAGGAGAAGTTGGCTTCCAACGGCGTTACTTGCCGCTCAGAGTGATCCCGAATCTCTACAGATCCGGTTAACACCTTGGCGACGTCTACAACGGACACCCGAAGGAAAATACGCAGTGAATCTGAGGATTGCAAAACAAAAAGACAGATTTTCTTCCGGTGACCTTGAAATTCGTGCAATTCCTGCAATTCAAGTCCTCACAAGGGGGACATCCCCCGCGACAGCCCGCTCTTGCCCAGGGTCGGCCTCACACGCCGTCCGAATCCAGGCCAGCCATTGGATCGGCCCGTGCTTCGGCCGATCATCCCCGGTACAGTCGGGCCACCAAGCCCTCCTCCTCGCACCACTGTCCCGCCACTCCCTATGAAGATCGTCTCGCTGAAAACCCACAATTGTCAGGTCCCCATCGATCGCCGGGTCGGCAGGGTCGCCGAAACGAAGGGGTTTCGTTTCCATTCCCAGATCGTGTTGGTTGCCATTGAGACCGATGTCGGCCTGACCGGTTGGGGAGAGGTGAATGGCTCTGCTGATTGGAGCGGAGAAACCCAGGCGGGTGCCCAGGCCCTCATTGAACAGCATTTCGCCCCCCGCCTCGTTGGCGCCGACCCCCGCCAAATCCGGCTCTGCCTCAAAAAACTCGAGAAAACCTGGGGAAACTCGTTCGCCAAGGCCGGGATCGAGATGGCCCTGTTCGACCTCCTGGGCAAGTCGCTGGGGGTCCCGGTCTACCAGCTGTTGGGGGGGGCGGTCCGCTCCCGGATCATCCCCCTGCGATTCCCCATCATGCCCCTGCCCGCCGAACCCTCGGCCCAGGTGGCCCGAGCGCTGGTTGCCGAAGGCTTCGGCACCATCAAGCTGAAAGTCGGACACGATCCCCTCGACTTCGATCTGCACCGCATTGGAGCAGTGCGCGATGCGATCGGCCCGGGTATTCGCCTCACGGTCGACGCCAATGGAGGCTGGACCGAAAGTGAGGCGATCCGGGCGATTCCGGAACTCGATCGGCTGGGGGTGGCGTTCCTGGAGCAGCCCGTGCATCGGGAAAACCTCGAGGGTCTGGCCCGGGTCCGTCGTCACTCGACACTGCCGATCATGGCGGACGAGGCGGTGTTTACCCCGAAGTCGGCCTGGCAGTGCCTCAAGCTGGGGGCCTGCGACATTCTCAGCGTCTACCCCGGAAAACACGGCGGCCTCCTCCCCACCCTGGAGATTGTCGCAATGGCCGAGGCAGCCGGCGTCCAATGCGCCATCGGCAGCAATGTCGAGTGGGATCTGGCCTCCAGCGCCATGGCCCATCTCGCCGTCGCCCTCCCCAACATCACCGTCGAGCAGCACGCTGCCGACATCATCGGTCCTGTCTTTCACACCACGCGTTGCGCCTCACCCTCACTCTACACCGGCCAGGGCACGGTCGAACTTCCCGACTCCCCCGGTCTGGGACTGACGCTCGACCCGAGTCTCATGGACATGCACTCTCCCATAAACTAGTCTTGATAGGTTACGGAAACTGACTGTCGAATCCGGGGGGGACGGCATCGTCTTCTCCCTGCGGCGACAGACCAGCGACCGGCTTCTCGTTCACCGCTTGTTGAGTCTGCTTGCATGCCCAGACATTTTTGGCGAACGGCGTGTTTTCTTTGTTTGTGGCTGGGTTTATCGGCCGCGTGGATTCACCCGCCAGCCAGCTCCAATGCACAAGCCGAACAGCCGCCTGCGGCCTCCTCTACCGCAGCCGGGGTCGACTATCTCAAGCACATCAAACCCGTGCTCAAGGCACGGTGCTACGCCTGCCACGGAGCGTTGGCACAGAAGGCCGGCCTCCGCGTCGACACCGCCGAACTGCTGCTGAAGGGGGGGGACAGCGGGGCTGTGGTGACGGCGGGTGACCCCGACGGCAGCGAACTGCTCCGACGGTTCTTGGCGACCGACCTGACCGAGCGAATGCCCCCGGAAGGACACCCGCTGACCGCCGAGCAGATCGAGCACTTCCGCCTGTGGATCGCCGCCCGCACCCCCGCCCCCACGAAAGAAACCCCCGAAGCCGATCCCCGGGCGCACTGGGCCTTCCAACCACCAGTCCGCGCCCCCGTGCCCCAACTGCAGGGGCACCAGCCCGTCCATCCCATCGATGCGTTTGTGGGACAACGGCTGGAACAGGCGGGACTGGTCCCCCGTCCCCCGGCCGACCGGGCCACCCTGCTGCGGCGGGTCTCGCTGGACCTCACCGGCCTCCCCCCCACCCGCGAGGAACTGCTCGACTTTCTCTCCGACACGTCCCCCGAGGCCTATGCCAAGGTGGTCGACCGCCTGTTGCGTTCGCCCCATTATGGCGAACGGTGGGGACGGCACTGGATGGACGTCTGGCGGTATGCCGACTGGTTCGGCCGCCGCTACGTCCCCGACGTCTGGAACAGCGCCCCCCAGATCTGGCGGTGGCGCGACTGGATTGTGAATTCCCTCAATGAAGACCGCGGCTATGACCAGATGGTGGCCGAGATGCTGGCGGCCGATGAGCTGAAACCGGGTGACCGGCACGCCGCAGTGGCGACTGGCTACCTCATCCGCAACTGGTACGCCCTGAACCCCAACGATTGGATGCGGAACACGGTCGAGCACACCGGCAAGGCCTTCCTCGGGCTGACCTTCAACTGTGCCCACTGCCACGATCACAAATACGATCCCATCGCCCAGACCGATTACTTCGGCCTGCGGGCGTTCTTCGAACCGATTGCGATCCGCCAGGACCGGCTTCCCGGCGAGGCGGACCCCGGACCCTTCCAGGAATACAACTACAGCACCCTGCGGAAGAGTCAGCGGCTGGGAATGGTCAGCATTTACGACAAGACCCCCGACGCCCCCACCTGGCTGTATACCGGCGGTGATGAGCGGAACCGGGTCAAGGAAAAAGGCTCACTCCCCCCCACCCTGCCCGCCTTTCTGAAAGCCCAGGTGCCGCTGGAGATCCAGCCCATCCAGCTCCCTGCGCAGGGCTATTATCCCGGCCTGAATCCCGAACTGCAGCAGACGGTCCGTGACGACGCCCGGCGGGCTCTCACCGCAGCCGAGCAGAACCTCACCCAGGTCAAGTCGCTCGACGCCACGGTTCCGGCCGCGATTGCCGAAGAGCTGGCGGCCGCCGGTCAGGCACTCGAACAGGCGAAGACCGCGGCAATCGAAGCTGGAACCAATGGGCCTCTCGTCGGCAAGCAATCGCTGCTGTTCGACGC
>JBKDUK010000499.1:0-4138 GCA_046339535.1 Planctomycetaceae bacterium
CCAAGAAGGCGGCCCGCGTGCAGGGAACCGTGTTCTCGCTGCATGATCCCGGCATCATGCTGATCTTCGCCGAGGCGGCTCCCAACGTCGACCCGGTCGAGATCCAGTCGACCATGCTGGCGACGATCGCCGAAGTGGCCCAATCCGGGGTCACCAAGGAAGAGGTCGAACGCATCAAGACCGTGTTTTTGAAGCAGCGTGAGCTGGGAGCGTCCGACAGTGCCCGGTTGGCGGTCTCGCTGAGCGACTGGGCCGCCCAGGGGGACTGGCGGCTGTACTTCCTGCATCGCGACCGCATGGAGGGGGTGACCCCCGAGCAGGTTTCCGAAGCGGCGAAGAAATACCTCAAGGCCGACAATCGTACCGTGGGCCTGTTTGAGCCCACCGCCACTCCCGACCGGTCCGAGATTCCCCAGGTCGTTGACCTCAAGAAGACGGTCGAAGACTACAAGGGACGCGAAGATGTCGCCACGGGGGAGCAGTTCGACGTTTCTCCCGCCAACATCGACGCCCGCACCAAGACCGTGACGCTGCGGTCGGGGCTCAAGGCGTCGCTGATCGAGAAGAAGACCCGCGGGAACGCCGTCGAAATGCGGCTGGCGCTCAAGTACGGGTCGCTCGACTCGCTGAAGGGGAAATCGTCGGCGGCCGATGTGCTGGCCGAGTTGATGATGCGCGGCACCAAGTCGATGACCCGGCAGCAGATCGAGGATGAATTCGACAAGCTGCGGGCCGCCGTCTCGGTCTCGGGCTCTGCGGGTGAGGTGGTGTTCAACGTCAAGGCCCGCCGGCAGACTCTGCCCGCGGTGCTGAACCTGTTGCGGCAGATCGTGCGTGAGCCGTCGTTCCCCGAGAAGGAACTCGACCTGCTGAAGCAGGAAACCCTCTCGGGACTGGAACAGGGGCTGACCGATCCGCAGGCTCTGGCCCAGCGGAAAGTCGCCCGAGCGCTCTCTCCGTATCCGAAGGACGACCCCCGGTACGTCCCCGAGATGCAAGAAGAGATGGCCCTGCTGAAAGCCGTGACCCGCGACCAGGTCGAGACGCTCTACCAGAAGTTCCTGGGGGGTGAAAACGGGGAACTGTCGATCGTGGGGGATTTCGATCCCGCCGAGATCATTCCCTCGGTCGAGAGTCTGCTCGACGGTTGGAAGAGTGCGGAAAAGTACACCCGCATTCCCCGCCCCGCGTCCAAGGTCGAGGCCGGCAATGAGCGGATCCTCACACCCGACAAGAAGAATGCCATTTATCTCGCGGCGATTCCCTTCGCCATGAAGGACAGCGACCCCGAGTACCCGGCGCTGGCCATCGGCAATTACCTGCTGGGGGGCGGGGCACTCTCGTCGCGGCTGGGAGACCGCATTCGCCAGAAGGAGGGGCTGAGCTACACGATTCAGTCGCAACTGCAGGCGTCGGCTCTCGATGAGAATGGCCTGTTCCGCGTGTTCGCCATCAGCAATCCCGAGAACTCCGACAAGGTCCAGAAGGCCGTGGTCGAAGAGATCGAGAAACTGATGAAGGACGGGCTGCTGCCGGGTGAACTCGAAAAGGCCCGGCAGGGGTGGCTCCAGCAGCAGCAGATCATGCGCTCGAACGACGCCATGCTGGCCCGCATGCTGGGGTCGAACCTGGTCAGCGGCCGCACGATGGACTTCTACGCAAAGCAGGATGCCGCGATCTCCAAACTGACGGCCGACGACATCCTCAAGGCATTGCGGAAGCGGATCGATCCCAAGAAGATGTTCATCACGACCGCTGGAGATTTCGAGAGGAAGAAGTGAACCGGCGTGGGCCGGTGGCTGGCGGTCGAAACGTTGTCTTTCGGGACCCCTGGATGCCCCGCCACCGGTTGCACCCATTGTTTGTGTTGTCCGCGCTGGCGGGGTTCGCGTTCTGCGTGACCTCGCTGGCGCTGGTCTTCACCCCCTGGATGGAGCCCCCGTCACCCTTCGTGCGGTGGCTCGAAACGAATGCCTTTCCGTTGCTCGCCTCGGAAATCGCGGTCATTCTGATCGCGGGGTCCGGGGCGATGCTGTTTGACACCAGTCCCCCGGCGGTTCGCGCGGTCGCCCCCGCGGCGTCCCCCGCCGATGCGTCCGTCACCCCCGCGAGCAACTCCGCCGAGCCTGCGCATGAGCCACAGTCCCCGCCACGAGATTGAGCGACTGCGTGCCGAGATCGAACGGCACAACGCCCTCTACTATGTGGAGGGACACCCCGAAATCAGCGACCTCGAGTTCGACCGTCTGCTGCAACGGCTGGTGGACCTCGAGCAGCAGCATCCCGAACTGGCGACGGCCGACAGTCCCACGCGGAAGGTGGGGGGGCAGCCGATCGCGGGCTTCGTCACGGTGACGCACCGCGTTCCCATGCTGTCGATCGACAATGAGTACGACGAGGCGGGGGTCCGTGAGTTCGACAAACGGGTCCACAAGCTGCTGGGGACCGACCAACCGGTCGACTACTTCTGCGAATACAAGATCGATGGGGTCGCCCTGTCGCTGATCTACGAACGGGGTTCCCTCGTGCAGGGGGTTACCCGGGGAGATGGGCGGCAGGGGGACGACGTGACCCACAATGCCCGCACCCTCCTGGGTGTGCCGCTGCGGCTGCGGATGGAACATCCTCCCGAGCTGCTCGAGATCCGGGGCGAAGCCTATATCTCGAATGCCGACTTCGCCCACCTGCGGGCCCGGCAGGTCGCGGCGGGCGAGAGCCCCTTTGCCAACCCCCGCAATGCGACGGCGGGAGCCCTCAAGCTGCTCGATCCCCAGCTCTGTGCCGCCCGCCGGCTGCGGTTCGACGCCCACAGCGTGGGGGCCACCTCCCAGGTCGAGCAGCGCACCCAGATCGAGTTCGTCGAGCAGGCGGCCCGGGCGGGGGTGCCGGTGACTCCCCGGGCGCGCGTCGTCCGGGGGATCGACGCCGCCATCGAATACTGCCACGAACTGCTCGAGGAGATTCCCGGGCTCGACTGCGAAGTCGATGGCTTTGTGATCAAGGTCAACCAGCTCGCGCTGCGCGAAACCCTGGGGACCACCAGCAAAAGCCCCCGCTGGGTGGTGGCCTACAAGTTTGAAAAATACGAGGGAGTCAGCCGGATCGAGTCGATTGAGGTGCAGGTGGGAAAGACCGGCACGCTCACCCCCGTGGCCCACCTGCAGCCGGTGGAGATTGCCGGGACCACCGTGTCCCGCGCCAGCCTCCACAACAGCGATGAGATCCAGAGGCTGGGGGTGCGGGTGGGAGATTGGGTGGTGGTGGAGAAGGCGGGAAAGATCATTCCGCACGTGGTGCGGGTCGAAGAGCACCGCCGGGACGGGACCGAGCGGGTATTTCATTTCCCCACGAGCTGCCCCGATTGCGGTTCGCACGTGGCGAAAGACGAGGGAGGGGTCTACATCCGCTGTCACAATCCCGAGTGTCCCGCCCAATTGCGCGAGGGAGTCCGCTACTTCGCCTCACGCGCGGCGATGGACATTGAGGGGTTGGGGATCAAGCTGATCGAGCAGTTGGTCAAATCGGGCCTGGTGAAGAACTTCGCCGACCTCTATCGCCTGCGCGACCGACGGGCCGAGCTGCTGGCCCTCGAACGGATGGGGGACAAATCGGTCGACAACCTGCTCGAGGGAATCGAAGCGTCGAAGACCCGGCCGCTGTGGCGGCTGCTGACGGGTCTGAATATCCGCCATGTGGGGGTGCGCACCGCGCAGATCCTGGCCGACCGGTTCGGGACCCTCGACGCGTTGCTCGATCAGACTCCGGAACAGCTTGCGACCGTCGAAGAAGTGGGCCCGATCATCGCGCAGGCGATTGCCGAGCACTTTCGCGACCCGCGCGTCCGCCGGCTGGTCGACGAACTGCGCGACCTCGGCCTGAACTTCGGCACCCCCGTCGAGAAACGCGAGGCGTCCCGCGAGGGGGGACGGCTCGCGGGGAAGACGGTGGTCGTCACGGGGAGCCTCGTGCGCTTCACCCGGGAACAGATCAACGAGTGGATCCACAATCACGGGGGCAAACCGTCGGGCAGCGTCTCCAAAAAGACCGACTATCTGGTCGCCGGAGAGAAAGCGGGCTCGAAGCTCGAAAAGGCCCAGGCATTGGGCATTCCGGTCCTTTCCGAAGACCAGTTCTTCGA
>JBKDUK010000500.1:0-5836 GCA_046339535.1 Planctomycetaceae bacterium
TCGACCGTCCGCAGCACTTCGGCGTCGTTCATGATCTTCTTCAGTCCTTCGTCCGCTCCGCCAACAAAAAAGGCGGGAGTCGAGCTCCCACAGGCAACTCGCCGACTCTCCGCCAGAGACCGCCACGCCAACACGGACAGAGACCAGCCCATGTGATGGACTGGCACCATCCCCCCTGTCGCAGGCGACCAGAATTGGGCGGCCCGAAGGCCGTTCCATCTCGACTACATACGGTCGTCCTCGGTGTGCCGGTTCGCTTCCGGGCGAAGCCTGACGTGTCTTGGCAACGTTCTCTGGGCAGAGAATTCTGTCTAGAGACTTCTGGGTGCAGAATTCTCTGTTTGAAGGGTGTTCTTGGTGAAGAAGGCTACAACTTTGACGTTCTTGGTCGACGGACGTCGACCAAAGAAGAAAAAATCTCCCCCGTGTTGACCAAGCCTTTGGCTCGCCCAACTCACCTCGATTCCCTCAGGATAAAGCTACAGGTGGACGATCCAACTGTCAAGTTGCGCGGGGAAATTCCAACCGTCACGGCCGATTTGTTCACCTTCGGACCGCCAGGTCTGCGGTATTTCCGGCCTGCCGTATCGATTGCAACCTCCTCACGGATCGACTGGGTGGGCCGATGGACAGTTTTGGTGCCCGCGCCAGTCGTTGAGCCTCATTCCTTCCCTCCCGCTGCGGCTCAGGTCAGGCCCCCAATTGGGTCGCCATCATAGATGTGGTGTGGGCGTCCGGTTTCGTCGAACCACGCTGTTGTCGCCGGCAGCCCCAGTGCATTGTAGATCGTGGCCGCCATGTTCTCGGGACGTTGCAGGTTGGCCGTGGGATAGGCTCCCAACTTGTCCGTCGAACCCACCACCGTCCCTCCCCGGACTCCACCCCCTGCGAAGAAGACTGTTTGAACCGCTCCCCAATGGTCCCGCCCGGGCAGCTTGTAGTGCTGGGGCAAGTGGGAAATCTTCGGGGTCCGGCCAAACTCCCCCGCCATCACAATCAGGGTCGAGTCGAGCAGGCCACTGGCGTACAGGTCGTCCAGCAGGGCTGACAACGCCTTGTCGGTCGGGGGGAACAGCATGTCTTTCAGGTGGGGGAACATTTCCCCGTGCGTATCCCAGGTCTCGTTGTTCCCCAGGTTCACCTGAACCAGGTTGACTCCCGCCTCCACCAGGCGGCGGGCCATCAGCAAGGACCAACCAAACGAGTTCTTCCCATACCGTTCCTGCTGCTCAGCCGAGGCCTGGGTGACATCAATCGCCTGCCGGATCCGCTGGTCGGTCAGCAGCGAAATCGCCCCCTGGCGGTAGCGGTCGAACGACTCGATCTGGGCTTGCTGCTCGAGGTCGGCCCGCTGACGGTCGATCTGTCCCAACAGCGCCAGACGGTCGCTGAGCCGCCGCTCGCCAAATCCCTCCGGCAACGACAGGTTCGGCGCCTGAAAGGCCGTCCTCCGGGGCATGTTCGGCCGATCCTGGTGATCAAACTCATACTCCGGGTAGGCGCCATACCCCAAAGAATTGTAAGGAGAACTTTCGATGAACCACGGATCCCGGCGGGCCCCCATCAGCCCGGCAAACTGTCCGGGAATGACCCGTTTTGAGTAGTGCACCAGTTTCTCGGGGAGCACCACGGCGGGGGGCAGGTTGTTGCGCGGCTGTGTGACTCCCCCCGCGATGGCGGCGATGGCCGGCCAGTCGGTGGGCATCGGCACCGAGGGATTGAAGCCGGGGGGGATCATGGTCCGCCCGGTCAGCATGATGTGATGCCCGGCCGAGTGGTCGTTGCTGGGATGGGTCAGCGACCGGCACAACCCCCAGAGATGGCTCCGCTGGGCCAATAACGGCAGATGTTCACAGATCTGCAGGCCGGGCGTGTTGGTGTCGATGGGACGGAATTCTCCACGCACTTCCGCCGGGGCCTCGGGCTTCATGTCGAAGCTGTCGTGCTGACCCAGCCCCCCCGACAGGAAGATATAGATGACCGAGCGGGCCCGGGCAGGAGCCCCGCCCGCCCCTTCGGCCGCCCGGGCTTCCCGCAGGGCCTGCAGGTGATTCGCCCCCAGCCCGAGCAAGCCCACCGCTCCGGCCTGAACGGCGGAACGCCGGGACAACCGGGGGTGAACACAGCCCATCGCAGATCGGGGCACAGACATCGCTCAACCTTCCACCAGGGTCCGCCGGAAACCAGCCTCGTCCGTGACACAACCACCAATCATAAACCCCCCTTGATCCATCGGCAATTCCAGCCTGCCGCACCGGGAGAAGTTCCAGTGTGTGTTCCCGTCCCCCACGGTCGGCTCACCCCGTTCCCCACCGCTCTTGCGGGGGGGCCGCCCAGGACAGCGCCCGAACCCACTGCCCGAAGGCCATGAGCCCGCGCCAGCGGCACGAGTGCGGACTCAAACCGCTGTCAACTCCCCGGGATATGTTGCTTGCTCACTCCATCAGTCGAAATGTTCGAACGTCCCCCATGCCGTCTCCGGATCTTTCTGAGGGAGTTGTGCGCGGAAGTGCGTGCCCCACGGAGGACTCCCGCCCTGTCATTGTGGTTGGTGGCAAGGGGGCCGGTTTCCCTGGCGGCAGAGCGGAACCGTGGGGGCGGTCCTGTCGAACGCCTGCGAGCCCAAGGCAAACTCACTCAAACCGCAAGGCGGTGATGGGGTCCAACCGCGACGCCTTCCAGGCGGGGTAGAACCCGAACACCAGTCCCACCGTCAGCGAGACGAAGACCGAGGCGATCATCGCTCCGGGGGCGAGTTCGGTGGGCCACTCCAGCAACTCGCGGACGAGAATGGAACTTCCCCGCCCCAGAGCGATGCCTAACGCCCCCCCCGCGAGGCAGAGCACCACCGCCTCCACGAGGAATTGGTCGAGAATGTCTCCGCCGCGGGCGCCAATCGCCATCCGCAACCCAATCTCGCGCGTCCGCTCGGTCACCGAGACCAACATGATGTTCATGATCCCCACCCCTCCCACAATCAGGGAGATCAGAGCAACCCACATCAGCAGTGTGCCCATGGTCTCGGTTGTGGCGGTCAGTGCCTTGTTGGCCTCGGCCATGTCGCGGATGTTGAAGTCGTCGGGCTGATTCCTCCGCAACCGGTGCTGCTCGCGGATCACCCCCTTGATCTGCGCGATCGTATCGGGCACTTCCGCGGCACTCGAAACTTTCACCAGGATCTGGTCGATGTTCGTAAACCGCACGGGCTGGGGCGTGTTGGCCTGCTGGGTGATCGACGGAACCGGGTAGAGCGGGGTGGCTCCGGGGTACAGCCGGTTGAGGGTGTTCACCTTTTGCAGACTGTCGCCCCCCGCCGGCGCACTCTGGTTGACGGTGGTGGCTGAAGTGGCCGAGACGCGCGACTTGATCGCCGTCCAGGGGGCCAGCACGATGTCGTCCTGGTCGACCCCCGTCATGTTGGCTCCCTTGCGGCGCAGCACTCCAATGACCCGGAAGGCCACGTTCTGGATGCGCAGTTCCTCACCCACCGGCGATTCCCCCCGGAACAGCTCGCGCACGATGGTCTGTCCCACAACGCACACCTGGCTGCCGTTCCTCACTTCCCGTTCTCCGAACATCTCCCCCAGTTCAATTTCTTGCCAGTCGCGCACGTCGAGGAACTCGGGATTGGTTCCGTAGATGTAGACCGGCACCCAGTTGCGGTTTTTGTAGATGATTTGCGTGCGGGCCCGGACGATGGGGGCCGCATGGGTGACCGACGGCACCTGGCGCAGGACCTCGGCACAGTCCCGTGGCGTCAAAGTCAGGCTGCTGCCGCCGCCAAACGTCACCCCGCCGCTCGAGGCCGCCCCCGGCATGACCAGCAGATTGTTGGCCCCCATGCTGGCGATGGTTTTCTGGATCGCTTTGTTGGAGCCTTCCCCAATCTCCATCATCGCGATCACCGCCGCGACGCCGATCACAATCCCCAGCATCGTCAGCCCCGACCGCAGCGAATTGCGGCGCAGCGCCTTGAAGGCGGTCTGCAGGCTGCGCGGCATCCAGGGGAGCCCCCCCGGCAAAGACGGGCCGGCCGTCGGATTGAGTTGTTCCCGGGGAGGGCTATCCGCGGCCGTTCGGCTGGCGTCGGCTGACAGAGACGGTTCGGGTGCCCCGGCGTGGGGCGTGCTGGACGCAGCCTGGGGCAAGGCCGCGGCCCGGGCCTGCTCGCGGGCCACGCGCAGGGGGGATGGACCATCCGATTCCACCAGGCCGTCCTTCAGTCGCACCACCCGTTGGGCCCGGGCGCCGACCTCGGGGTCGTGCGTCACGAGGACGATGGTGATGCCCTCGGCGTGCAGCTGGTCGAACATGTCGAGAATCTCGGCGCTGGTCTTCGAGTCGAGATTTCCGGTCGGTTCGTCGGCCAACAGCAGGGGGGGGTGATTTACCAGGGCCCGGGCGATCGCCACCCGCTGCTGCTGTCCCCCCGACATTTGCGCTGGTTCATGATCGAGACGCTGACCCAGCCCCACCCGCTCGAGCAAGGCAGTTCCCCGCGCTGCCTGTCGAGCCTCGGACACCGCTTTCGCGGCATACTCGAACGGCAGCAACACATTTTGCAGGGCCGAGGTCCGCGCGAGCAGGTTGAAACTCTGAAAGACAAACCCCAGCCGGGTGTTGCGAATGCGCGCCCGCTCATCGGCGGTGGCTTCCGCCAGTTCGATTCCCTCGAAGCGGTAACTGCCCGAGGTGGGCCGGTCCAGGCACCCCAGCAGGTTCATCAGCGTCGTCTTGCCCGAGCCGGAAGAGCCCATCAGCGCGACGTACTCGCCCGGACGAATCGTCAACGAGATCCCTTTCAGCACGGGGACCGCCACTTCCCCCATCTCGTAGGTCTTGGTGATCTCCGAAAGCTGGATCAGGGGCTCGGCTTTCTGATGGATGGCCAGGGGATCGGGAAGGGGTAGGGGTGGGGCACTCATGGGGCGCGGCCTCCGGTCTTGGGCCCGCCGGCGGGAGTCGATCCTCCCTGAGTCTTGGGAGCGAACGGACTGGAGGGACCGGCGGATTCCAGCAAGACATCGGCGACGATCACCGCCATTCCCTCCCTGAGTTCGGCTCCCTCGACTTCAGTCACCACACCGTCGGTCAGCCCAACCCGGACCTCGATGGGGCGGACGGTGTCTTTGTCGCGGACCCAGACCCGCCCGGTTTTGGGGTCGCGTCCCATCCCCGCGGCTTTTCCCGGGCCGCCTCCCGACGCGTCTCCCTTCGCACCCCCATTGGCGGCTGCCGACGCGCTTCCGGTTGGGCTGGTGCGGGGCTGCCAACGCAGGGCGACATTGGGGACCGTCAGCACCTCGTGGCGCGACTCGCGCTCGAACTGCAGTGTGGCGGTCAAATAGGGAAGCAATCGCAATTCGCTGTTATCGGTGTTCACGACCACGGTGTAAGTCACCACGTTTTGAGTCATCGTGGCATTCAGACGGATTTGCGAGACCGTTCCCCGGAAGACTTCATTGGGTCTGGCGTCAACGGTGAAATTGACCCCTTGTCCCACAAAGATCTGACCGATATCCGCCTCATTGACCGAAGCCCAGACCTGCAGCCGCCGCAGATCCTTGGCGATCAGGAACAGGCTGGGGGCGTTCAGGCTGGCGACCACCGTTTGCCCCACATTGACCCGCCGGTCGATGATGACCCCCTTCACCGGGGAGCGGATGGTGCAGTAGCCGAGGTTGATCTCGGCCTGGTGCAGGCTGGCCTTGGCCTGCTCGAGAGACGCCTCGGCCACCGAGACCGCCGCCTGGGCGGCCTGCCAGTTGGCCCGGGCCAGGTCGAGATCGGCCTCCGAGATCGAGTTCCGCTTGTGGAATTCCTGGGCCCGCTTCCA
>JBKDUK010000501.1:0-11217 GCA_046339535.1 Planctomycetaceae bacterium
ACAGTGAAGGCCAGCATGGCGGTCAGGAAGAGGAACACCAGCGCCTGTTTCTGGTGCTTGCGGAAGAACTCGAACGGAGACTCCATCGGGCGGTCGACCTTGACAACGCGCAGAATGATGAACTATGCAAACTCATCGCCCATCGACACTTGGCGCGAGCGAACCGCGATTGTAACGGGGTTGGCGTAACTGGCAAAGTCCAACCTTTGTTCGTCAGAAACCCTACAAACCGATCCTGGTTCGTGCCCCGATGTTCACTGGGCCATCCCTGGATCGTCCCGGGTTTGGGCCGCGGCGGACCGTTGTGACCGTGGCGGTTGCAACATGCTCCCGCCTGGCGATCTCGCGGTTGCCGTACCGCGACCTGCGGCGGTAACCGGAACCTGACCACCGGCACCCGCCGGCTCGGTGACACGCTCGCTTGATTGACCTCTCAGACTGGAACCCTCCCCGTGGCCAAGCAGAAGTTCAAAGGTCTGGTGATCGTGGAATCGCCCGCCAAGGCGAAGAAGATCAACAGCTACCTCGGCCGCGATTACAAGGTGCTGGCCAGCATGGGGCACGTCCGCGACCTGCCCGAGTCGGCTGCCGACATTCCCGAAGAGGTCAAAAAAGAGCCCTGGTCCCGCCTCGGAGTCAACGTCCAGGCCGACTTCGAACCCCTCTATGTCATTCCCGCCAAAAAGAAAAAGCTGATTTCCGAACTGAAATCGGCCATGAAAGAGGCCGACGAACTCATTCTGGCGACTGACGAAGACCGCGAAGGGGAAAGCATCGGCTGGCACCTGGCCGAGGTCCTCAAGCCGAAGATCCCCGTCAAGCGGATGGTCTTCTCGGAAATCACCAAGCAGGCCATTCAGGAAGCGATTCGCAATCCCCGGGAACTCGATCACAATCTGGTCGAAGCGCAGGAAACCCGGCGTGTTCTCGATCGCCTGTACGGATACACCCTGAGTCCCCTGTTGTGGAAGAAAGTCGCCCGGGGTCTGTCGGCGGGACGGGTGCAATCGGTCGCGGTCCGGCTGATTGTGCTGCGCGAGCTCGAGCGGCGGGCGTTTCGTTCGGCGACCTGGTGGGATCTCAAGGTTCAACTGCAGACTCCGCAGGGAGGGTCCTTCGAAGCCGAGCTGTCGGCTGTCGGGGGCCGCCGCGTCGCCCTGGGGAAAGACTTCGACGAAAATACCGGCAAGCTGAAGCCCACGGCGGATGTGCTGCTGCTGGATGAACAGACCGTGGGAGAGCTGCGGGACCGGCTGGCCGCCCTGCCCGAACGTCCCGCTCCCCCGGGGTTCCATGTGGGGAACATCGAAGAGCGCGAGCAGGTCCGCCGCCCCTATGCGCCGTTCACCACCAGTACCCTGCAGCAGGAGTCGAACCGCAAGCTGGGGCTCTCGGCTCGCGAGACGATGCAGATCGCCCAGCGGCTGTATGAAGAAGGTTTGATCACCTACATGCGTACCGACTCGGTCTCGCTGTCGACCGAAGCGGTTTCAGCCGCCCGGCGGTGCATCGAAGAACGGTACGGCAAAGACTACCTCAGCCCTCAGATCCGCAGTTTCGAGACCAAGAGCAAGGGGGCGCAAGAGGCGCACGAGGCCATTCGCCCTGCCGGGACCGAGATGAAAACCGGCGAAGAGCACGGGCTGGCCGGCCGCGAACTGCAGCTGTACTCGCTCATCTGGAAGCGGACGGTCGCCTGCCAGATGGCCGACGCCCGATTGCGGTTCCGCACGATCACCATTCAGGCCGCCGATTCGGAATTCAAGGCGACCGGCCGCCAGATTGAATTCCCCGGGTTTTTCCGGGCGTACGTGGAAGGAGTTGATGATCCGGCCGCCGCCCTCGACGACCAGGAACAGAGCCTTCCCGCCATGGCGGTGAGCGATCCGCTCAAGTGCCTGAATCTTGAGCCGGTCTCGCACGTTACCCAACCCCCCGCGCGGTACACCGAAGCGACCCTGATCCGGGCGCTGGAAGCCGACGGCATCGGCCGACCCAGTACCTATGCGTCGATTATTGGCACCATCCAGGACCGGGGCTATGTGGTGAAGGTGTCAAACCAGCTGCGGCCGACGTTTACCGCCATGGCGGTCACCCGGCTGCTGGAGAAGAACTTTCCGCAACTGGTCGATGAGCAATTCACCGCCAGCATGGAGCAGACCCTCGACGACATCGCCACGGGGGAGGCGCATTCGACCCCTTACCTGCGCGAGTTCTACAACGGGCAGACCGGGCTCGACCAGCAGGTGAAGAACCAGGAAGAGAACATCGACCCGCGCGAGGCGTGCACGATCGATCTCGAGGGGCTCACATCGCGCATTCGCGTCGGCAAGTTTGGTCCGTACCTGGTGAAGGAGCAGGATGGCACCAGCATGACGGCGTCGCTGCCGAATGACATCGCCCCGGCCGACATCACCGACGCCATGGCCGACGAGTTGCTCAAACAGAAGCAACAGGGGCCGCGTTCGATTGGCGTGCACCCCACCGAGGGGCTGCCGATGTATGCACTGCTGGGCCCGTTCGGTCCCTACCTGCAACTGGGAGATGCCGTCGAAGGGGGCCCCAAGCCCAAGCGTGTGTCGCTTCCCAAGGGGGCCGATCCCCAGGCGGTTACATTCGAGCAGGCGGTCGAACTGCTGCAGTTGCCCCGCACCGTGGGTCTGCATCCCGAGACGGGCAAACCGGTCACAGCGGGCATTGGCCGGTTTGGTCCGTATGTGTTCCACGAAGGAACCGGGTTCAAGTCGTTGCCGAAGGGGCATGATGTGCTGACGATCGACCTTCCCACGTCGGTCGAATTGTTGAAGCAAAAACGGGTCCGCAGCGGGGCGACCCCCATCAAGGAGCTCGGGGCCCACCCCGACGATCAGCAGCCGGTGCAGGTCTTCGACGGCAAGTACGGGCAGTACGTCAAACATGGCGACGTGAACGCCTCCCTGCCGAAAGAGACGGTGCTCGATACGCTGACCCTGGCCGACGTGCTCCCCCTGCTGGCCGAACGGGCCGCCGCGACCGGCAAAGGCAAGGGGAAGGGACGCGGGAAAAAGACCGGGGCCGCGTCCAAAAAGGCGGCGGCGAGCAAGTCCAGCGAGACGGCGGCCGCTCCCAAGAAGGCCGCCAAGAAGGGAGTCAAGGCGGCCCCCAGCGCCGCGCGGAAGTCCCCCAGGGCGGTCAAGGGGACCAAACGCCCCGCTTCCAGCCGCAAGCCGTCCACCGACGACGATTCGGCTCCGATCGACCCCGATACCCTCCCGTTCTGATTTCCACCCTTCGGGAGACGGCCGGTTTCGACCCGATCGGCTCTCTGGAGAATTGTCGTGGACCGATGCCTCGGCGAGGTGAGGAACATTCCGACGTGATGTTGGGGTGTGCTGCGGGGTCATTCCGTTTGGTTGGCAAGATGCTTCCTTCAGCGCGAGCGAGACATGCGGAATTGGCTGGGTTTGACGTTGGGGTGGCTGGTGGGCGGAGTGGTGCTGTGGGGAGCCGCTCCAGGTTTCGCCCAGGCTCCTGGGGCTTCCGCGCCCGATGATGAACTTTTCGAGCGGCAGGCCGACATCATCTACAGTCGGAAATATGGCACCGCCCTCACGCTCGATGTGTTCACCCCCAAACACAACAGGAATGGCAGGGGGCTGATCTTCGTAGTCAGCGGTGGCTGGACCTCGTTCCACGAGGCGATCAATCCGGGGCCCATCCGCGAATTTGTCCGCCGGGGGTACACGGTCTTTCCTGTGGTGCACGGCAGCCAGCCGAAATTCACCATCCCCGAGATTCTCGATGATCTGCACCGGTCGGTCCGGTACGTCCGGCATCATGCCTCCCAATACGGGATAGATCCCCATCAGATCGGGATCTACGGCGGTTCGGCCGGGGGGCATTTGTCGCTGATGCAGGGGACGGCGGGGCAGCCGGGCAATCCCGAGGCGTCCGATCCGGTCGATCGGCACAGCAGCCGGGTGCAGGCAGTGGCCTGTTTCTATCCGCCGACCGACTTTCTGAATTACGGCAAGCCAGGTGAGAGCGCCCTGGGCGAGGGGGTGCTGGTGAACTTCAAGGCCCCCTTTCAGTTTCGCGACCACGATCCGCAAAGGAACACCTGGATTCCGGTGACCGAGGAGCAGCGGTTCCGGGAAATCGGCCGGCAGATTTCACCGGTTTATCATGTCACTCCCGATGACGCCCCCGCGCTGCTGATTCACGGCGATGCCGATCAACTGGTTCCGCTGCAGCAATCCGAGCGAATCGCTGCCGCCTACCGCGACCAAAAGGTGCCGGTCGAGTTGATCGTCAAGCCGGGACAGGCGCATGGCTGGCCCAGGCTGAATGACGATTTGGTGCACTTCGCCGACTGGTTTGACAAGCACCTGTTCGGGCCTTGAGCGGTCTGCTGGTTGGCAGCAGTCCCGCTTTCCCCCGACAATCAATTCCCTGACAATCAATCCACCGAGCAAGACGATGAGCCTGACAGAAACCCAGATGGTGGCCCTGTGGAAAGAGCACACCGATCTCGAATTCGCCACCCGGGATGCCGAGGCCACGGTGGCCACGATGTGCCCGCACAATTCGGTCAACCACGTTCCCGTGATGACCGGCGGGCGGGGCTCCGCGGGGCTGCTGAGGTTTTATGGAACGCACTTCATCCCGAAGATGCCGGCGGATACCGGTCTGCGGCTCCTGGCCCGCACCGTGGGGGCCGACCGCCTTGTGGATGAGTTTGTCTTTTCGTTCACACATGATCTCGTCATGGACTGGATGCTGCCGGGGGTGGCCCCGACCCATCGCAAGATCGAGATTCCGATGGTGGCGGTGGTGCAGTTCGAAAATGAACGGGTCGCGTGTGAACGGATTTACTGGGACCAGGCTTCTGTGCTCATCCAGGCTGGTCTGCTCGAACGGGGCCGGTTGCCGGTGACCGGGGTCGAGCAGGTCCGCAAGTTCGAAGACGATACACTTCCCTCGAATGAACTGATCGAACGGCTGGGGGGGGCGACTGGCTGACTGCAACAGCCGGGTCACATCGCGATGACCGGATGCTGGTCGGAGTGGGGAGAGTGGCGTGGTTTCGGGAGAAGCCTGGCTACAATGCTTGATGTAAGCCGTGTTTCCCTCTCTTTCCTTGCGTCCCGGATTCCGACGTGCCCCAGTTCGAGCTCAAGAGCGAATTCCAGCCGGCGGGCGACCAGCCCAAGGCGATCGCCGCCCTGATTCGGGGATTGAAAGAGGGACAGCGCGACCAGGTGCTGATGGGGGTGACTGGTTCGGGCAAGACATTCACGATGGCGAATGTCATCGCCCAGATGCAGCGCCCGACGTTGGTGCTGTCGCACAACAAGACGCTGGCGGCCCAGTTGTATGGCGAGTTCCGTGAGTTCTTTCCGAACAATGCCGTTGCGTATTTCGTCAGTTATTACGACTACTACCAGCCCGAGGCCTATATCCCCCAGCGGGACATCTATATCGAGAAAGATGCCTCGATCAACGAAGAGATCGACCGTCTGCGGCTGGCGGCCACCAGCGCGCTCGTGAGCCGCCGCGATGTGGTGGTGGTGGCCACTGTCAGTTGTATCTATGGGTTGGGATCTCCCAAGGACTATCTGGAGATGATGATTCCCCTGCGGGTGGGGGAAGAGATCGCCCGCGATGACCTGCTCCGCCGGCTGATCGACATCCAGTACGACCGGAACGACGTCAGTTTCGAACGGGGAACATTCCGGGTGCGCGGCGATGTGGTCGAGTGCTGGCCCGCCTATGAGGAATTCGCCTACCGCATCGAGCTGTGGGGAGACGAAATCGAATCGCTGGCCGAGATCAACCCCCTGACCGGGATCGAAGCCCGGAAAATGAAAGAAGCCTACATTTACCCCGCCAAGCACTTCGTGATGCCCGCCGACCGGGTGGCTTTGGCGGTCGACAACATCCAGCAGGAACTGGACGATCGGCTGGAAGTCTTCCGTCGCGAGGGGAAACTGCTCGAGGCGCAGCGGCTCGCGGCCCGCTGCCGGTTCGACATCGAGATGATGCAGGAGGTGGGCTATTGCCCCGGGATCGAGAACTACAGCCGGCACCTGGCGGGGCGGAAGCCTGGCGAGCCCCCCGCCACCCTGTTTGACTTCTTCCCCAAGGACGCTCTGCTGATTGTCGATGAATCGCACGTCACCATTCCACAGATTGGGGCGATGTTCGCCGGCGACCAGTCGCGCAAGAACACGCTGGTTGAGCATGGCTTCCGGCTTCCCAGTGCCCTCGACAACCGACCGCTGAAGTTCGATGAGTTCCGCGCCCGGAACCTGCAGACCATTCTGGTCTCGGCCACTCCGGCCGACTGGGAGCTGGAACAGACGCAGGGCGAGGTGGTTGAGCAGGTGATCCGCCCGACCGGGCTGGTCGATCCGGAGATTCATGTGGTTCCCGCGCGGGGCCAGGTCCCCCACCTGATCGAACAGATCAAGTTGCGGGCCGCCCGTGGTGAGCGCGTGCTGGTGACTACGCTGACCAAGAAAATGGCCGAAGACCTGTCGCGGTACCTGACCGAGGGGGGGCTGCGGTGCGCCTGGCTGCACTCGGAACTCGATGCGTTTGAGCGGGTCGATGTGCTCAACAAGCTGCGGGGGGACGAATACGACTGCGTGGTGGGGGTCAACCTGCTCCGCGAGGGGCTGGATCTGCCTGAAGTCTCGATGGTGGCGATTCTGGATGCCGACAAGGAAGGGTTCCTGCGCAGCGCCACCAGCCTGATCCAGACCATCGGCCGGGCCGCCCGCAATGTGAACGCCCAGGTGATTCTCTACGCCGACATCATCACCGAGAGCATGCAGGACGCCATCTCGGAGACGAATCGCCGGCGGGAACTGCAGATGGCGTACAACCAGAAGCACGGCATCACCCCCGCGACAATCCGCAAGGCGATCAAACGGGGTATCGAAGAAGAGGTGCAGGCGCGGAAGCAGGCTCAGGAAGCGGCGGGCATTGGAGATGAGCAGACCGCAATCACGCTGGATGTCATGGCCGATCTGGAACGCCAGATGCACGAGGCGGCCCGGAATCTCGACTTTGAACTGGCGGCCCAGTTGCGGGACCAGATCCTCAAGGCGAAGCAAAAAACCGGCCAGACCCTGACCGCCACCGAGCAGGCGGCCCAGCAGGAGAAGCTGCAGCAGAGCCGGGGGAGGGGGCGGGGCCGGAAGGGGGGCGGTCGCGTCCCCAAGCCGCAGCGCTGAGCGGTTTGCTGCCCAGCGGAGGACGGCTGGTCAATTGGCCGGGGCGTGCGATAATGCGGCCGCCACTGCGTTCCGGGGCGAATCACCTCGCAAAGTGCGAGACGTCTGGAAGGCCGGGCGTTTTCCCCTCCTTGGTTGCCAACTTGCACGAGCCATGGGTACCGATCCGTTTCGCGTCGCGATTTCGGGAGACTTCCTCAATGAACAGGGGGAGGATGCCTACGGCGAACTGCCGGTTGACCGTCTCGATGCGGCTTCCCATCTGGTTTGGCACTACCTGCGCGAACAGGGACCGCGCCCGGGAGATACCGACTATTGGAACCAGTTCTATCGGTTGAAGATGACCGCGGAGCAACTGGCGGGAGTCGACGGCCTGATCCTGCTGCGCCCCTGGCTGACCCGCGAGGTGATCGAGCAGGTCCGCGACCGGTTGGTTGTGGTGGCCCGCTCGGGGGCGGGCTATGACAAGGTCGATGTGGCGGCCTGCACCGACCATGACGTCGTGTTGACCAATGCCCCCCTGGCCCTGAATCATGCCACCGCCTCGACCGCGCTGCTGTTCATGCTGGCGCTGGCGAAACGGCTGAAGGCTCAGGAACGGATCACCCGCGCCGGGCGCTGGGACCTGCAGCCGGCTGAAATGGGAGATGAAATCCAGGGGCGAGTCCTGGGGGTGGTGGGGCTCGGCCACAGCGGCCGGGAACTGGTGCGGCTGGCCGCCCCCTTCGAAATGCAGGTGTTGGCCTACTCGCCCCATGCCGATCCGGTCGAGGCCCGCCGCCTGGGCGTGGAACTGGTCTCTCTCGAACGGCTGTTGAACGAAAGCGATTTTGTCAGTGTGCACGCCCGCCCGCGTCCCGAGAATCGCCACCTGTTGGGGGCCGCACAATTCGCCCAGATGAAGCCCACGGCGATGTTCATCAACATCGCGCGGGGAGACCTGGTCGATCAGCCGGCCCTGGTCCACGCCCTGCGGACCGGGCAGATTGCCGGGGCGGGGCTGGACGTGTTCGCGGTGGAACCGCTGCCGGTGAACGATCCGCTGATCGAACTCGACAACGTGATCCTGACGCCGCACTGGAACGCTTCAACACGGGATGTCTGGCGGGCGACGGGAGACAATGTCACGCGGTCGGTGCTGGCGGTCTCGCGGGGTGAATTGCCCGCCCACATCGTCAACCCGGAGGTGCTCGACCGGCCGGGATTTCAGCGCAAGCTGGCCCGGTGGAAACCGGCTTAATTGCCGATGTAGCGGGCATACAGCCCGCGGGCGACGGCAGGGTCGGAAGTTCCCTGGATGATGGCCCGCCCATCGGGAAACAGCGTGATTCGCCGGTCGTCGGGCAGCTCGACCCGCACCAGGAACGGATTCTGCGAGACCGGGCCGACGGCGGCCAACCGCTGGGCGAAATCGACGAGGGAGAGGGCCCGCTTTTCGGGCGGGGTGATCTGGACCGCGTTCCGGCCGCAGAGCACGGTCGAGCGCGAGGCGCGATCACCCCGCAGCCAGTCGCGGCGTCCGTGGACGCAGGCCGGGCAGTCGGCCTGGGCCCGCAGTCCGCCGGTCCGCAACCGTCGCAGCGAGGGATCCCAGCCGTCGACCACCGCCATTTGTTCGGCGAGGGTCGACTTCTCCTGGGTCAACATCTTGAAGGCCAGCGTCACCTCCAGTGCGGCGACGACCGAGATGGCCGGGCCCAGGACCCCGGCGGTGTCGCAGGTCTCGGTTTCCGCCGGCCCGGGAAGGTCTCCCAGCAGGCATCGCAGACAGGCGGTTTGACCGGGAAAAATCGGCAGCACCTGACCGTGGCTCCCCAGACAGCCAGCGTAGATCCAGGGTTTGTTCAGTTCGAGTGCCGCGTCATTGATGAGGAACCGCGTTTCGAAGTTGTCCATCCCGTCGACAATCAAATCGACATCCCGGGCAAACCCCAGCATGTTCCCGGGATCGATGTCGGCCACGATCGGTTCGAGTTGGACTTCGCGATTCACCCGTCCCAACCGGTTGGCGGCGGCAATGGCCTTGGGGAGCCCCCGTGAGACATCGTCTTCATCAAACAGGATCTGCCGCTGCAGGTTGCTGAGCTCGACGAAGTCGCGATCCACCAGACGCAGGAATCCCACACCAGCCCGGGTCAGACCATCGGCGACGGCTCCCCCCAACGCCCCGCAGCCACACACCAGAACCCGCGACTCACGCAGACGCCGCTGGCCATCGACTCCGATGCCGGCAAACAGCATTTGGCGGCTGTAACGCTGCAGTTCGGGAGGAAACCGGGACTCGGCCATCAGGGTTCAACCGCCGGGGGGCTGCAGAAGGCGCCCCAGAAAACGACACCACCCCCTCAGCCGAGCCAGACGGTCGGCAGCAGCCGGGGTCTGAACAACAAACCGGGGGGGTTGGGAAGAACGTGAGTCAGGGCGAATCAGCCCCAGAAGCGTTCGCCGGTGGAGATCAGCGGGGGCTGTGTCTCGACGTCGATGTTGCCATTCACCTTGACTTTGCAGGCCAGCCGCAGATCATTCTCGTGGCCGATCCGGGCGAAGAAGGTGAGAGGGCCGAGCATCAACCGGATCCATTCGAGGAATCCCTGCTTGCTGATGTTCTCGGTCCCCTTGGCGATGTGCACGCGACAACTCGCGCAGCTTCCCATTCCCATGCAGTTCACGTAGTTGTGAGGGAAGGGATAGATCTCAACACCCTCCCGCAGGGCCACCTGCCGCAGGTTCTCACCGGGGGCACATTCGACTTTGCGTTTTTCCTTGACGAAGTTGATGGTGGGCATGGCCGGGACGAGAAAGAGGAAGCAGTGCGAACGATCAATTCTGAATGATAGAGTCAGAGGCCCCCGGTTGCCAGCATTGGACACGAGCGCTCTTCGGGACGTAAGAAGGAAGATATGACGACGCCCGCCCCCCAGATTCTGCATGTGACTTCGGAACACGCCGGTGAAACCATTCTCGCCATCTTGCGGGCCTGGCAGCCGGGGCAGTCGTGGGGAGCCGTTCGGCAACTGCTGTCCCGGCGTCACGTCCAGATCAACGGCAATTTGTGCCTGGACGAAGGCCGTCGCCTGCAGGAAGTGGAAGTGGTCCGCCTGCTCCCGTTTTCGGCCGCCCCGCCCCCCACCGAAGACGACGTGAAGATCCGCTACCTCGACCAGCACCTCGTGGTGGTTGAAAAGCCGGCGGGAATGACCACCCTCAGGCATCCTGAAGAACGCGGCTGGCCCCGCAGCCGCAAGCAACTGCAGCCGACGCTCGATGAGGTCTTGCCGCGGATCATCGACCGGCGCGAACGGGGCGGCCGGCGCGGTCCTCCCGGACAGCCATCACGCGAAATCGCCCCCCGCAAGAAGGGGCCGCTGCGGCGCTTGCGGGCCGTTCATCGCCTCGATCGCGAGACCAGCGGGCTGATGGTGTTCGCCCGGACCATCGATGCTGAACGCGAACTGGGACTGCAGTTTCGGGCCCACAGTCTGGCCCGGGTCTACCTCGCGGTGGTGGCGGGGATACTCCCCCATGAAGAAACGTATCAGAGTCACCTGATTGAAGATCGGGGGGACGGGCGGCGGGGAAGCACTCCGAACCCGAAGCTGGGAAAAGAGGCGATCACCCACGTCAAGCCGCTGGAGCGGCTGGGAAAATACACCTTCGTGGAATGCCGGCTGGAAACCGGGCGGACCCATCAGATCCGCATTCATCTGTCCGAGGCGGGGCATCCGCTGTGTGGCGACAAGGTCTACCGGGGGAAATTTCCCGGAACACCCCTGCCGGATGAGAGTGGTGCCCCCCGGGTCGCCCTGCATGCCGCGGAACTCGGTTTCGAGCACCCCATTACCGGCGAGTATCTGCACCACGTCATGGCGCTGCCGGTCGACATGGTGGATCTGATCGACCGGCTGCGTGGGTCCCGCCGCGGCCGAACTCCCTGGGGAAACCGGTCCGAGGGGCTTGCGGCGCCGAGTGGTCCGGCGAGGGGAGGAGCGTCAGGAGC
>JBKDUK010000502.1:0-2189 GCA_046339535.1 Planctomycetaceae bacterium
AGCGGTCGATCGCGCCACGTGGGTCAATATCCGGCTGCGGATGCCGAAGCCGACCGGTGACTTTCTGGAGATCACCCTGCTGCGGCCGGTCGCGTGGCTGGCTGAGCATCTGGCTCAAGCGGCGGCTCTCGATGGGGAGTACCCGCGGGCGCTCGCTGAGGCTCGCGGGACAAACTTCGCATCGGGCAGCACGACTGTGTCCTCGGTGATGCCCACAGACGATCCCCCCGAACCATACCCGGGGATGATCGAGCCGATCACGGCCGACAGCTCCACGGGCTCCCCCTGGATCTTCCTGACGCTGCATGAGCTGGAAGCAGTGGGGCCGGCGGAGATCGTCGAGGTGGGCCCCTGTCCGGAGGTGGAACCGGGTGAAGGCCGGTTGGTGACGGGGACGTTCTCCCACCAGTCGGGCGAAGTCTTCGACATCGCGGTCGATGGACTCGCTGAGCCGATCGGCTGCACGGGAGCGCACCCGTTCTGGAGCGAAGACCGCCACGAGTTCATCCCCGCCCGCGACCTGCGCCCGGGCGAAACCCTCCGGACCGAATCCGGTACCCTGCGCCAAATCACCCGCATCACCCCCCGCCGGGGCCCACCGGTGGCGGTGTTCAACCTCGAGGTTGATGCCGAGCACGTGTATTACGTGTCGGTGGATGGGGTGTTGGTGCATAATGCGTGTCCGTCGGACGCCTTTGATGGGCTTGATGACCTCGATTTCAAAGGTCAGAAATCTGAAGGCCGAAAGCTGGGAATTGATCCATCTGATAATTTCCCCGATCTGCATCTTAATGGAAATCGTTTGGATACCCCAGGGCCCCACGATGTATACGTCATTCGAGAAAGCAAAAGCGGAAGATTGCTTCACTTTGGGGAAACAGGCCGCGGGTTTTTGGAGCGATTCAAGGAGCAACAGGGAAAATTCAAAAGGCTGGGCTTCGACATCGAAGTCAACCTCTTGGAAACCGTTGACGGCAAGGCCGCTGCGAAAGAGTTGGAAAAAAGGTACATCGAAACCTACATAAAGATCTTTGGACAGCGTCCACCGTTCAATCCGGTCAATTGGTGATAGCGAGTATATAATGAAGCTCGGATTAGGATGCGCAACCCGCCACCGCGCGTTTGGAAAAATGTTCCGACGAGTCGCCAATGCACTCGAGCCATTATTCCAAATGCTAGGAGAGTTGAGAATTGATCATGCAGACTACGACGGACTTCTCATCGGAGTCACGGATGAAGAATGTCAGGAGTTCTTCGAAATTGTTGAGAACAGCGAACGATTTCTTCAGGTCTTAGTCGGCTGCCGAACCGATGTCACAGATGAGGAATTGCGCCAACATTTGATTGCGACAACGCTGCGAGGAATAAGACTTTGCCAACTGACCTCCGAGGATCTGCAGTACTACGAAACACTGCTTTCGACAGTTCTGCGGTCTGGTCCTGAAAAGCGATGGCAGACACCTGAGTAAGAGGTTTTCGGCGAACAAAAGTCACATCGCATCGGCTCCGGAAATTGCTCAAAGAGAAACTTGTCAGTCGATCGCAAGTTTGAGAATTATGCCGATTCTATCTGCAAGTCGTGCGTCCGAATTGTGCACTGATCTAAGATGACCGCCCTGGCCACCGTTGCCGCGTTGCCGGGTGCGGCGGTACTCTGCGAATCAGTCGTTCCGACCCGTCGCGCAATGTCGCGAGCTTGGGGTCGTATCTGGAACCTCCCGGAGTAGTCGCGAGTGAGTGCGTCGGTGGCAGTGACCGCTTGGCCGCGGAGTTCCCCGCTGCGGGAGACCGCTCGACCCGCGCGGCGAGCCGGCTTCGGCGCGGGACTACGCCGGGGCATGGCGGTCGTGCTGGCGGTGGCGGCTCTGGGGTGCTGGTTGGGGAAGCCGGGGGCCAGTCCGGTTACCCCGCCCACGGCTGCCCGCGTTGCCGCTGGTGTTGCGCTGGCCGAGCAGTCGCCGACAGCCCGGCCGTTCGGAAGCGAGTCGGTGACCGGCCCCTCGGGTGGGGCGTACTACGCCCGGGCGATTGAGGCGATTCAGACCGGGCAGCGGGTCTTGGCCCGCAATCCGGAGTTGGCCGGGGGGGAACTGCCGGATGCAGCGGTCGATCGCGCCACGTGGGTCAATATCCGGCTGCGGATGCCGAAGCCGACCGGTGACTTTCTGGAGATCACCCTGCTGCGGCCG
>JBKDUK010000503.1:0-2022 GCA_046339535.1 Planctomycetaceae bacterium
GGGTCGACCTGGAAGCGGGCATTCCCGTTCCCGGTTCCATTGCCGAGTCGATCGACCTGCGGGTCTATGGCGGCGGATACTTCTACCACAACGCCTACCACGACATTCCGGGGGTCTCAAGCCGGGCCCGCGCCAGCGTGCTGCCGGGTCTCGATGTGGAATTGCAGGTGACCTACGACTCATTCTTCGAGACCCGGGCATTCGCGGGGATCTCGTGGACCTTGGGCCCCCTGCATTATTCGAAGTTCCAGCCGGGAGACACACTCGGCCGTTTGGGAGAGCACACCACCCGCAATTACACGGTGGTCGCCACCCATCAGCGGCAGAATGAACTGGTGGTGGCCCGCAATCCCACCACCCAGCAGGCCTGGCGGTTCGCCCATGTGGCCAGCGCCGGTGGACCGGGGGGCAATGGTTCCGTGGAATCTCCCTTTCACAATCTCGCCAATGCCCAGGCACTGGGAACCGACGTGGTCTTCGTCCACTCGGGAACGGTGCTGACCGGCACAGATGCCCAGTTGGTGATGTCGCCGGGTCAACGGATCCTCGGCGAAGGGGCGGGCCTGCAGCACCTGGTCTCTGTGCCTGAGCTGGGCTGGATGGCCATGCCGACGGCAGCGGGAGCCTGGGGGAACCTCCCCATCCTGCAGAACGCCCCGGGCGATGCGATTGTGCTCGCCAGCGGCTCGGAACTCAGCGGCTTTCGGGTGCTCAACGCAGCGGGCAACGGCCTGCGGGCCAATGGCGTCAGCGACGCGACGGTCCGCAACGTGAGTATCGATGGAGCGGGCGCCTACGGCGTGAATGTCTCCAACACCACCGGGCGGGTGGACTTCCAGAACCTGGCGGTTCGCGGGGGGGCCGCCGGAGGCCTGCTGGTCCAGGGAGGATCGGGCATCACCAGCTTCTCAGGGCTGACCAGGGTTTCCCAATCGGGAGGCAACTCGGTCTCGCTGCTGGGTCTCGATGCTCCCGCCCAGGTGCTGTTTGATGATCTCTCGATCTCGGAACGGGGAGCCGGTGGGCTCGCGATCGCCAACTTCAAGGGTTCGGCGAACTTCCGCGGCACCACGGGCATCAGCAATGAGCTCGTCTCTCTGCAGTCGGCCGTCGACATCCGCGACTCGTCGGGCCAGGTGCAGTTCAACAGCCTGTTCGCCTCCGACACGCGCGGTGCGGCGGGGGTCAACCTGCAGAACAACACCGGCACCACGACCTTTCAGACCATCAATGTGACCGCTCAGCAGAACACCGCCCTGCGGGCCTCCAATGCCGGGACGGTGCGGGTCAACCCGGCCACCAGCAATGGGGTCGATCTCTCCAAGGGAGGAACTCTGACCTCGGTCAACGGGGCTGCGGTTGACATCGAAAACACGGCCCTCGAGCTGAACCTGCAGGGGGTCAACAGCAGTGGATCGGCACAGGGTGTCCGGTTGGTGAACAACACCGGCAGCTTCGTGGTGTGGGGCAATGGCCAGCAGAACTCGGGCGGGGTCATCACCAACAGCGGGACCGGCATCTTCATCGATGGAATGGAGACCGTCAGTCTCAACTCGCTGCGGTTCGACGGCAACACGATGGCCATCGACGCCGAAGATGTGACCATGCTGGTCCTGCATGATGTGCAGGTCCAGAACTCCACCAGTACCGCGGCCGAGCTGACGAACGTGCAGGGGCTCGTGGTGGTCAACTCACTCTTCCAGGACAACGCCGGTCAGAACATCCGGGCCGAGTTCGGGGCCCTGCAGTCGTATACCTACACGCTGCAGAACAGTTTCTTCCTCAGCAAGACCACCGACAGCGTCACGCTGACGAGCACCGCGGGCGGGGCTGGATCAAGCCTCAGCCTGACCTCGCGGAACAACGAGTTCAATACCACGCAGGCGGGCACGACCGGACTCCGGGTCGCCTGGAACGGCAGTCTCTCGGGAACCCTCGATTCCAACTACATCCAGGGAAGTGGCGGAGGGAACACCGGTTTTTCGTATATGAACACGGGTACGGCCCCGTCCAACCTGGCGC
>JBKDUK010000504.1:0-3739 GCA_046339535.1 Planctomycetaceae bacterium
CTCCAAGGGGGCGGGGTATGTGGCCAGTCACCGGGCAGGACGGCTGGCTCAGGAGGCGTTGTTTTTTCTGGTGTGGAGCTGTCCCCAACCGGTGGTGACCGCGAATCTCCACGAATTGACGCGGTCTGGTTCCCGCCGGGATTCGGTCGGCAGCCACCCGGGCTGATTGTTTGCTGTTGAGGGATTGAGTTAGGCTGTCGGCACTGCTCTGGAACACCGCCTGCAGGAACCCCCTCGGTGGTTGTCGGTTCGGTCGATCCCCGGGCAGTCGAGCGATGGCCGGGATCATCCCTCGCCTTCAAGACACCCGATTCACAGGAACTTCGTGCGCCATGGTGACGACTGACAGGCTGGGACGACGGCAATGGTTGGCAGGGATGGCTCTCCTGGCGGCCGAGGGGATCAGTCGCGAGGCGGGAGCCGCGGAGGGGGCCCGGAGGTTGATGTTTTTTGAATATGGCAAGGGGCCCAATCGGCTGCTGGAGCTGGACGGTGCCGGGAAGGTGGTGTGGGAGCACATCCCTCCCAGCATCGCCGTCATTTTCCAAATCCTCGGGAATGACAACGTCTTGTACGCCTACGGGGGAAAGCCCACCGGAGTGCGGGAAGTGACCCGTCAGGGGAAAGAAGTCTGGAATTACGTGAGCGAATGTCCGCAGGTGCTGGGGTGCGAGCGGCTCAAGAACGGGAACACGCTGGTGGCCGAACAGGGCCCTTGCCGGGCGGTGGAGGTCGATCCCCAAGGGAAGGTCGTACGCGTGACGCCGTTGAAAACGAGTACCGAGAACTACCACCTGCAGGTGCGCAACATCCACCAGTTGGAGAACGGGAATATTCTCGCGGCCCATGAAGGGGAGGGGGCGGTGCGGGAGGTCGACCGGGAGGGGAAGGTGGTCTGGGAGTACCTGGGAGTGGAGAACGCTGGGGATGCCCAGCGGTTGGCGAATGGCAACACGCTGATTTCGTGTGGAACCCAGAAGCGTGTGATCGAGGTGACGCCGGGAGGAAATGTGGCGTGGGAATTTGGGGCGGCGGATGCGCCGGAGGTGAGTTTCACCTGGGCCTCAAGCATCCAGCAATTGAAAAATGGCAATCTGCTGTTGGGGAATTTTCTGCGAGGTCAGGAGGGCCAGGGGGCGCATGCGTTTGAAGTGACTCGCGGCAAGCAGGTGGTCTGGAGTTACAGCGACCATGCGCTGGTCAAATCGCTTACAACTGTGCGGGCCGTTGGAGAGTGAGGCGGCGATCAGTAACGGACAAAAAAACCGGGACGAGAGGTTTCTCTCGTCCCGGTTCCAGATGGCGGCAATCGTGTGTGCGAATCTGCGGGGATTCGTATCAGAACCTCAACTGGATCGTGTTGGAGTAGGCCGTGGCGGAGCTGCCATTCTTGGCCCGCACCCGGAACGAGTAAGTGCCGCTGGGCAGAGTTCCAGAGAATGAGGTCACATCGGCCGCCGTGGTCGACCACAGGGTCCAGCTGATGTTTCCGCGTTTCCCCGCCTTGCCGTACTCCACGTCAAAGCCCGTCTCGACATTCGAATTGTCGGTCCAGTTGAGATTGACTGTGCCACCGGAGACGGTGCCGCTCAGGTTCGAAGGGGGATCAAACCGGGTCGGAGTGGGGGTGCTGCCATTTGCGAGGGAGACGAGGGCGGCTTCAACGTTGATCCGGCCATGGCCAAACAAGTTGTCGAAGCCAGCCGTTCCGAGGTCAACTGCCGTCGCTTGCAGCAGACTGCGGACCTCATCGTTGACGAGCCCGTTGCTGTTGGTGTCGGAGATTCCCGCTCCGAGAAGCAGGGCGGCGGCTCCAGCGGCATGGGGAGCGGCCATCGATGTGCCGCTCATGGTGGTGTAACCACCTCCCATCCGGCAGGAGTAAATCGACGATCCTGGAGCCGCGATATCGACACCAGATCCGGTGCTCGAGAAGGAGGACCAGGAATCCGAACTGGTCGTCGAGGCTACGGCAATGCAGGGGGGATACTTCGCGGGGAAGCCCACAGTATCTGCCCCCGAACCCGAGTTGCCGGCGGAGCAAACCAGGACGATTCCCGCCGCCGCAGCCCGGTCAAACGCCGCCCGCACAGTGGTACCCGGGTCGGTGGAGCTCCCCAGGCTGAAATTGGCCACCTGGATTCCATTGGCGATGCACCAGTCGAGTGCCGAAATGACGGTGCTGAACGAGCCACTCCCGTTCGCTCCCAGCACCTTCAGGCCATACAGATCCACCCCGGGAGCGACGCCAATGATGGCGGTCCCGTTGCTGGCGGCCGCGATGGTTCCGGAGACGTGGGTCCCGTGCCCGTTGTCGTCCATGGGATTGGAGTCGTTATTCTGAAAGTCGTATCCTCCCTTGTAGCGCGGGGCCAACTCGGGATGGTTGTAATCAATCCCCGAGTCGCAGACGGCCACTTTGACTCCGGTCCCCAAGTCAGATCCGCTGGCTCCCGTGTAGGTTCCCTCGTGGACGGGGATCGAACCGATTTTGGAGACACCCCAAACCGAATTGTATTCGGCGCTGGCATGCGCCTGGGTCTCCACATCAGGCTCAATGACATCAATGGCTGGATTCAGCAGCAAATGCTGGAGAGCCGCCTCGGGGATGGTGGCAGCGACAGCGGGAACAATTTGGAAGGAGGCATTGACTGTGCCTCCCGCATTGCGGACCAGATCACGCTCGCTTTTTCCGGGCGCATTCTGGAAGCGGATGATGACCCTGAGGTTGTTGGCACCCTCCGGGGGAGCGGCCCAGAGGGCAACGGGCGCCACCACAGTGGCCAGCAGCGAAATGACGGTGGAATGAACGATCGAATGAAGGGAAGGTTTCATTGCGAGACAGGAAGCAGTTTCTGGAAGAGGAAAAACTCTGGACCGCGTGTCAGGAGTAGTCTGGCAGCTCTTCAAGAACCGCCACCATGGAATGAATTTTCTCACAAAAAAATGCCCTGTCGAGCAATCCGGAAAGTGGACGCCTGACTGGTATGTTTTCTGTTCAGGTTTCGGGGGGGCAAATCTGACGAGGTTCTCCCGGCCACTCCCGGCGTGAGTGTCGCCGCAAAGTTTCTGCGGAGGTCGTTACTGGGTGGGGAGAGGGGGGGGGGGGGTCTGGCAAGTCGTACATGGATCCGAACTTGGTCGGGCTTGACTTGGGCCAGCAATCCTGGGGAGATCGCGGAAAGGTCTCAATCTGGATTGGCGGCAGGACGTTCCGCTTGCTAGACTCTCGGGTTGTGCTGCGGAACGATTGCGTTCTGCAAGTGAATGGGCTTCGCTGGCAGCAATGAACGCCTCCCCGTTGGGGCTGAAGCTCCTTGTCCAAATTCACATTCTGGAGTGCGTGGATTTCGATGGCGGTTTTCAAGCCAAAGCGGCCTACCAAAGGCCCCCTGAAGAAGAAGGCCACCAAGGCCACGCGGATTCTGGAGTGTCGAGGCTGTACCCGGGATGGGTGCCCCCGCCCCGGGGATGTCGATTACTAGGACAGCAAAACCCGGAAGGTGATGATCACCCGCAATGGGCATTTGCAGGCACGTCGCCGAACGGGCAACTGTGCGAAATTCCAGCGGGCGGTTCGGGATGCGGTGTTGCGGGCCCGCTTCATGGGTCTGCTGCCGTTCATCAACAAGGAAGAGTAACGGTCGGGAGTTTGGCCCAGGGGTGGACCGGCAAGCTGCTGGAGGTCCTCCCGCTGTGGGGTCGCTTGACGCTGCGTAGCCGTCAAGTTACGATCACT
>JBKDUK010000505.1:0-17300 GCA_046339535.1 Planctomycetaceae bacterium
GCCGAGCGAACGGTCGCCAACTCCAATCACCCGGCGCGGTGTTTCGCCGTAAAGTCCGGCCCAGCATTTCGGAACACCAGCGACCCCACGGACCTTGTGTCCGTGGTGAAGAAGGTCTGTGGCTAGATCGCCAGGTCGGCGCGGGACGTTGGCCCAGAGGATGGCGCGGGAGAGCAACCGCGTCAGATGGTTTGTAAGCTCAAATCACCCGGCGCGACGCGACACCTCCCGCCGGACCGGGAATTGTTTGGGTGCCTTACGGACACGGCCGCACATGACGGTCGGTGGGTCGTTCGGTGAGAGCCGTCCGCGTTGTTCCTGTTCAACCACGCTGTCTGGCACCACCTGCGGGGTGCTGGCGATGTGGCGGGCGTGGACCGGGGGTGGTCGCTGCGCTCGACCCCCGGCGACCTTCTGGGACCCCTACAGGGATCGGTCGTGCCGGGGGCGGAGGGGCAGCAGGCGTCTTGCGGCCCAAGGGGCCAACCGTTCTCCCAGCCCGGCCCAGCGGGCCGGGTAGGACCGACCGCGACCTGTGCCGGCTCAACGGGCCAACCATTCCTCTCGATGCCCGCGCGGTTCGTGGAACGGTTGGCCCGTTGGGCCGGACGGGGTGGTGGTGGCGGCCACCAGGGCCTCCGACCCTGGCTGGGAGAGCGGCTGGCCCTTTGGGCCGAACGACGGACCGTTCGGACATCAAAGGGGCGGACGTCAAAGGGGACAGGTCGTTGATCCCACAGGTCTGGGGGATTGCGGCGAGCAGTGTGTGGGTTGAATGCGCTACCGGGGAGGAATCATTGTCGCCGAAGAATCCGCACGCCGTGGGCGCATCGTTCAGGCTGCGAGAGCGGGCCGTGAGGGTGAAGACTCACGATTGTTGCGAGACGGGTCAGGTTTTGACCGGTCAGGTTTTGACGGAGCGGGCCCGCAAGCGCGCCAGGGCGCGCGACAGCGTCGGACCGATTGAGTTCTCGGGAATCCCGAGATCGTCGGCAATCTCCCGGTAGCTGCGCCCTTCGAGGTGGTACTGCCGGATGATGCTCGACTGGGGTTCGGCCAGGCCGTCGAGCATCAGCTCGATCTGCTCCGTGTCGTCGATGCGCTGCGCGTCGCCGGGACGGGCGGGAAGTCGTTCCAAGGCCGGTTCCGGTACCTGATGCCCCAGCACTTCCGAGGCCCGCCATTGGCTCAGCCGACGCACCACAATCCGCCGCGCCACCACGCACAAATACGTCGCCAGCGCCGATTTGCCGCGAAACTGACGCAGGATGGCGAAGTCGCGTTCGAGCAATGTCACGTAAATATCGGCACACAGATCCTCCAGATCGGCGGGACTCAGGGAGATCCCCCGACAGCGTGCCGCATGGCGAATCACATGCACAAAATATCCGGAAAACCGATTGACGAAGTCGGTCCAACCCTCCTTGGAACCTGCCATACAGCGATCGAGCAGGTCGCGATCAATCTGGGTCAGGGCCACGGCATTCACCGTTGGGAAGGAAACAAACGGGACAGCGGGCGATTTCCCGCCCCAAAAGTCGGGATGGCGAGCATCGCATTCCAGTCACCACACGTCTCGGCAGGTCCCGCCCAAGTCGCGACGGGTCGCCCCTCCACCAATTCTAAGTTCCCCGGACGGGCGGACAACCAGAATCCGGAGAAAAACGGGTGGGATGACCGAGAGCGGGGGATCCCCGCTGATTCCGTCCCCGCCGGCGGAATTGACGAGGGATGCTTAATCTTTGAACACCCGCACCGAGGCGACCTCGGCAGCCGAAAGTTGCACCCGATCTTTGGGTTTGTGGTCGTAGCCTTTCCCGTTGAGGTTCGAGGGAACCTCGGTCTTGGCGACGATCTCTTCGGCATTGACCAGCACAATGCCCTCGGGGCCGGCACTCTGCACCCACCCGGTCACCGAACGGTTGATGTCCCTGGTTTCGACCGTGCAGCGGGCCCCTTTGGGAACCTGCGTCAACTGGTCGGGCTGGTAGCGCTTCACATCGACGAACGCATAGCGTTTGCTGGGAGGCACGCGCTGGTAACGTGTTGCCGATTGTTTCGCGGGAGACCCTTGCTGGCACCCCGCCAGCCCCGTCATCAGCACACCAGCCAACAACAACATGCCTGCGCGAGCCATGAGGAGCCAGGGAAAAGGCGATCGGGTGGACGGACAGCCTGTCTGGGGCCCAACGCTCCGCAGGCACACGCCGGGAGGAGAGGAGAAACACCCCTTCCCACGGCGGCGACGATGTACCATGCACCCGACGCATGTGGCAAGATGACTTGGATTCATCCCCCGACCGGTAACGGGGAAGCCCGGCGGCCCACGTCGGACGAACCACAGGGGGCATCCCCCACAGAGGTTGAAGCTGGGGAATCTGGGTCGCCCCGACGGGCGGTCGGTGGGGACGGGGGGGGAGTGCTTGGGGGGACGGGCAGCCCGTTCTGGAGAGGCACCGAGAGACGCGGTGGGGCGCGGTCCTGGGGGGGGCACCCGCCATCGTGGTGTGTGCCGCCGCTGGACAAGGCCAGCCCGATGGCGGCGGGGCGGGTGGTCCCGACGGGTGTACGACTACTTGCGTTCGAGGGGCACGAGGTCGAGGGAGGGGAGGGGGCTGCCGGTCTGGACGGCGTCGATCAATTGCTGGAGGAACCCCTGGGGGTCTTTGTATCCGTCCGGCTTCTGGGTCCTGAGTCCGTCGACGGTCCGCAGCAGGGTGGCCGCCTGCTGCCGGTTTCCTTCCGAGGCGAACTTGTGGGCCCGCAGCGCGAGGGCCCAAAACGACTGGGGTGCCTGCTTGACCACGTCATCGAGGGCCCGTTTGCGTTCTTCGGCCTCGCGCAGCCGGGTCTCTTCGGCATCCCAGCGGTCGGCGGCCCCCTTGTCTCCCAGCAGCGAGTTGGCCCGCTTGAGGGTGTGGGCGATTGAGCTGGTGAGCTTGGTGGGAACCGACAACGGCTGCAGCCATTCAATCGCCTGGCCGGGCTGCCGTTCGTCGAGCGCCACGCGGGCCAGGCCCTCGCGGGCCCGGGCGAGGTCGGGATCACGGGCAATTCCCTGCTTCCACGCTTCACCCGCCTGGGCCAGGTCTCCCTGCAATTCCCACGCTTCCCCGAGAAAGGCATACCGTTCGGCGGTGGGACGCAGCTCGATGGCCCGGGTGAGGTGCCGAATGGCCTCTTCGGGTTTGCCGTCGTTCAGGCAGGCCTGGCCCATCCCCTGGAACAACTCTTCCGGAAGAATCTGCAGACCGGCCCCATCGGGGTTCGATTCCAGCAGTTGGCCAAACGCCTCGGAGGCCAGGCGGTAATTGCCGTGGTTGCTGTGCAGCACTCCCAGCAGCAGCAGCCCCCGCTCGCGCTGACCGGGCAACTGGCTCAGTGTTTCGGCCAGTCGCACCGCCTCTTAGAATTCGCCCGCCTGCATGGCACAGGCGGCCAGTTCGTGGGTGACATCGGCGTTGTCGGGCTGTTTCTGGTGGACTTGCCGCAGCAAGGGGAGGGCGTCGGTCCAGCGCTGCATCCGCAGCAGGGCCTCGCCCCACGCCCGCTGGCCATTCACGGTATCGCTGCCGATTCGCTCGTAAATCGCGAGGGCATCGGGGAACCGCCGCAGGCCCACCAGTGACTGGGCTTTCAGGTCGAGGGCCCGGCTGCTGGCGGGGTCGCCTTTGAGGTAGGTGTCGACCCGTTCGAGAGCCGTGCGGAAATCTCCCTGGGTCAGCGACCGTTCAACCGCCTTCAAAGGACGTTCCGCCCACCACAGCCAGCCCAGCAACAAACCGCCCGTAATGACCGGAATGCCGATCAAGACCGACAGCAGCCGGCGGATGGGAGAGCCGCGACGAACAGGCCGGCGGGGCCGGGGAGGAGTCGACGCGGCGGGAGTCTCAGCAGACATGACACCATCCAGACAGCACAACAGACCGGAGAGCCGGAACCGGCCCCGCATGGGGCGCTCTTTGGGTGTACCCGCCCGCCCCGGGCGAGGCAAGTGCGTCGCGGGGCGCGGGGACGACTGGCCGGTGTGGGGCCGCCCCACACCCTATCGAGTTGCGGCACACGAGTCGCCGATGCCGCGCAGCAAGTCCCGCAGTTGCGGCCCGAGCAGCAGCGAGACCCCGTACCGGCTGAGGTGGTTGTCATCCAGGTAATAGATGCCGTCGGGGTCGTGGTCGCGGATGTGCCCTTCCTCGTCGAAGAACGCCCCGCCAAAGTCGATGTAGTGATCGGCGTCGATGCCCGCCTCACGCACCGCCTGATCGACGAACGCATTCCGCGCATCGAAGCCCGCCTTGGTCACTCCCCGCGTCGGCTTCATTCCCAGCACCTGGCCCACCGCCAGACTCCAGGCGGCATTCGTCTCGGGCTCGGGGACCTGACGCAGCACCCAGACCTCAATTCCCTGCTCGCGGAGGGCGGTCACGGTCCGGCGCAGGCCCCGGGCGAACGCCTGTTTTCCCTCGTTGCGGGAAAAGCCGCGTGACTCGGAATCGAACACCAGAGAGTCGACACCGCCATCGAGTCCCCCGAGCGCGTAGTACGACCAGCGGGCGCAGAGAATCACCTGCTTCACCCCCGAGGCCGCGATCCGGGTCACGATGGCCTCGTTCACACCGGCTTCTCCATCCGGATGGCGGCGGTTCGAGCCGAGCAACGGCGGGGTTCCCTGCTCCACAATGAGCTGCCCCGGCACAGCCAGCTCGCGTGACAACTGGTCGAAACCAGCCCCCAGAGCCATCGCATGACTGTCTCCCCAGACGATGAAGCAGGGGCGTGCACCCGGCTCACCCAGGGGGTGGAGGTCTCCCTTTTCGATGGTTTTCAGAGAGAGAGAGCGGTGGGTGGTCGACATCCGGCGCGTCGCGAGGTAGTCGCGGAATTGGGGACTGAAGCGCCCCTGCCAGCCCCCGGTCGCCGCAATCCCGGCCCACAGTGCCAGGGGGACGGCCGAGGCGAGCAATCCCCAGGCGATGACCCGGCCGGCGGTCTGGCCTGGGCGAGGTTTGCGGAACGGCTGTTCGACAAGCCACCACGACAGGCCTCCGAGCACGACTCCTGCGATCGCCGCCCCGGCCCGAATGGCCACCGTCGCCTGCTCGCGGAGGGCGTAATTGAGGAAGGCAAAGATTGGCCAGTGCCACAGATAGAGGGAGTAAGAGATCAGACCGATGAACACGACGGGGCGCCAGGCCAGGATTTGCCCCACCGTGGTGCGGTGCGAGGTGTTCGACCAGATGACCAGGGTCGCCCCGAGGCAGGGGGGAACCGCCGCGAGCCCGGGAAATTCAATCGTCGAGTCGTAGAGAAAGATGCTCGAGAGAATCGCCCCCAGGCCCAGCCACGACAACCACTCGGCACGGCGCGGGTCGGGGCCGGGGCGAGAAGCGTGGCAGGCAATCAACGAGCCGCACAACAGTTCCCAGGCGCGCGTCGGCAGCATGTCGAACGCGAAGGAGGGCTTCCAGTGGGTGGCGATGATGCTCAGGACGAACGAGACCGCCGCAACCAGCCACAGCAATTGGGTGAACCGCTTCCGGTCACGCCGCGCCAGCCAGTAGGCCACGAAGGGGAAGACGAAGTAGAACTGTTCCTCGACCGCGAGCGACCAGGTGTGCAGCAGCGGTGCCCGTTCACCCCGTCCCGCGAAATAGTCGAGGGTGGCCCAGAAGTGGAAGTTGGCGGCGAACAAAGACTGGGCGACGCCGGACCGTGCCAGTTCGAGCAGATCGTCGGGAAGCATCAACAGGCACCCGGCCACCAGTGTGAAGAGCAGGCACACCGTGAGGGCGGGGAGGATCCGTCGGACGCGGCGGGACCAGAAATCGAGCAACTGGAACCGCCCGGTTTCGAGGTCCCGCAGGATCAGGCTGGTGATGAGGAATCCCGAGATCACGAAGAAGACATCCACCCCGACGAAACCACCGGGGCAGGCCAGCCGTGCGTGAAACAACAGCACAGCCACGACCGAAACCGCCCGCAGGCCGTCGACGTCGGGGCGATAAGCGATCTGCGACATGAAGACTTCTCCGGGTTCCCCGCCCGGAACAGGGAGACAGACTGGCTCGGGAGGCTCCCGAAATGAGGTGGACGGCGGCGCGCAGGATTCGGGGGGCGCGAACGAAAGGGGCCGTCGACAAAGGAAACCTACCGTGAGGTTGAGGGGTTCGCAAGGTGCTGGCTGTGCGCCCCGGCCCCTGGGTTGGGGGGACTGTCCGCGGGGGACCAGGGGGGGCGAACCCCTGGCGTCCACGAGCCTTGGTGGGGGGGTTGGCGTTCTGCGGGTCCCGGCTTTCGAACGGTTCCTGGCTCGGCCCGTCGGTGTTCGCAGATCCGGCGCCCGACAGGCCCCGCGTTGTCAGCTTCAAATGCCGCTCCGCCCGGGCCCTGGATCCCCTCTTGGTTGTGGGCGTGTGCCGTGGCTCCAGAGTTCACCGACAACATCACCACGAATGCCTCGGAGGGGAGAGGTACGCGATGGCCATCAAACCCTTGCCTCGAAACGGCGGAGTCCGTGAGACGGCGTTCGGGAGGAATGGCGGTCAAGGGAAAAGAACCCGATTCGCCCTCGTGGTGGAACTCCACAGCCGGCCCGAGGCAGGGAACGGGTCTTGGCAGGTCTTTGTCAAATGGACTAGACTTACGGCTTGTGCAGTGCCGGACGTTGTGGATATACGTCCAGTCGCTGCCGGGCCTCCCCGAGGCTGCGGTCAAGGTTCTGCAAAGTGCCGGGCCGCAGGGGGTTGCCACCTTGAGTCCCGTTGTACCCGTGAGTTCCCCCGGTTTCGAGTGTCATGGACAACCAGCAGCGCCACGAACTGCAGCAGAACGATCTCGCCCTGTTGCTGCAGAAACTGAATCGATTTCTTGAGAAGCACGGCAACCGCATCTCGATTGGAATCTGCGTGGCGACCGCCCTGGTGGTGGGCTGGATCTTGTGGCAGCGCAATCTGAAGGCCCGCGATCAGGTCGCCTGGTCGCAGTTGTCGGGAGCGTCGAGCCCCGATGATCTCGAAGATGTCTGGAAGAAGAATCCCGATTCCGCGGCCGCCTCCTGGGCGCGTCTGGTGGAGGGGGAACAGCGGCTGACCAACGGCATCCAGTCGATGTTCCTGGATGTCGAGGCGGGTCGCAAAGAATTGGACCAGGCCCGCAAGAATTTCGAAGTCTTGTCGGAACAGGGGAGTGCCCCCCGGATGGTTCGGGAACGGGCCCTGTTCGGCCTGGCCCGGGCCGAGGAAAGTCTCTCGGAAGGGAGCACCGAGGAGGCGAAGAAGGCCTATCAGCGGCTGATCGAGCGGTTCCCCGATTCCTTCTTCAAAGCCAAGGCCGAGCAGCGTCTGCGCGAATTGGCGGCGGGCGGCAGTGCCGAGTTTTACCAGTGGTTCGCCAAGTTTGACCGTCCCAAGCCCAAGGATCAGCAACCGCGCGACACCGGAGCCACGGGCAGCGATCTGGGGCTCGATGCCCTCCGCGATCTGGCCGAGCAGGTCCGCGACAAGTCCGGAGCCGAACCGCAAGAGCCCGCCTCCGAAGAGCCCGCCTCCGACGAGACCGACGGCTTGAGTGTTCCGCAAGAGGGCGACACTCCCGGGCAGGAGACCCCCGCCGAGCCCGCGACCGAAACCCCAGCGCAGCCGGCTCCCGAGACTCCGGCCGAGCCCGCTCCGGAAACCCCGGCGGAGCCGACGGAGAAGGCGGCTGGGGAACCGGCCGCCGAGCCCGCCGCGGACAAGACCCCCTGAGCATCCGGCCTGGATCCCGCCGGTCTTCGCGACCCCTGCCGCTGGCATGACCGACGAACTGTCGACGCAACCCACCCTGGTCACCGTGGAAGCACGTGCCCACGGGTGGCGAGTCGATCATTTCCTGTCGCGCCTGTGGCCCAATTACAGCCGGGCCCTGTTCCAGAAGGCGATCGAACAGCAGGGGGTGCTGGTCAATGGGCTGGCTGTCAAGGCCAGCCGACGGCTGCGGGTCAATGATCTGGTCTCCGTGCGGCTCCCCGCGCTCCCCGATCGGTCGATCGTCCCCGAAGAGCATCCGCTCGACGTCTTGTACGAAGACCAGCACCTGGTGGTCATCAACAAGCCCGCCGGGATGATCACCCATCCGGGCCGGGGGAATCCCACGGGAACGCTCGCGGCCGCCCTGCAGTTTCATTTCGACCAGCTCAGCGACATGGCCGGGGAAGACCGCCCCGGGATTGTGCACCGTCTCGACCGCGACACCACCGGCGTGATCGTCGTGGCCAAGGACAATCAGGTGCATCACCGGCTGGCCGAGCAGTTCGAACGCCGCGAGGTGCAGAAGCAGTACGTGGCTCTCGCCTGGGGGGTCTTCAACCGGGATGGCGACTGGATCGAAACCCACCTGCGGGTGAATCCCCGCGAGCGTGAAAAGATGATGGTCTGTCCCCCCGGCGAAAACACGCGGGTGGCCACGACCTTTTACGAAGTGTTGGAGCGGTTCTACGACTTCACCTGGGTGCGGCTGAATCCCAAGACCGGGCGGACCCATCAGCTGCGGGTTCACCTGCAGCACCTGGGGCACCCGATTGTGGCCGATCGGATGTATGGCGGACGGTCCGAGTTGCGGCTGTCTCAGTTGGGAGTGCGGCGCGACAAGCTCCCCCCGGTTCCCCGTCCGGCGAAATCGTCCGCGGGGGAAGAGGAGGAGGCCGGGAGCGAGCCCGTGCCGGCCGACCCCGATGTGCTGATCTGCCGGCAGGCGCTGCATGCCCAGCGGCTCTCATTGCGGCACCCCGTCTCCCAGGAGCCAATGACGTTCGAGGCCCCGTTGCCCGAGGATATGGCCCGCACCCTGACTGCCTTGCGTGCGACCCGTTGACGCGTCATTCTGGCCAGTCGAAACCACCTGTTGGAAACCGACGAGGACCGCGCGATGCGATTGGGAAAGATTGTCTTGCCATCGGGAGAAAGTGGCCTGGGAGTGCTGGTTCCGGAGGGGATCCGGGTGATGCCTTTTCCCGGGGGCTGCCGGTCTCTGGCGGATGTGTTGTATTGCGCTGATCCGCGGGCGCTGGTCCAGAAACACCTCTCCGAATCGCGGCTGATCTCACTGGCCGAAGTCGATCTGCAGGCTCCCATCGATCACCAGGAAGTCTGGGCGGCCGGCGTGACCTACAAGCGCAGTCAGGTCGCCCGGATGGAAGAGTCGGAGACGGGGGCTTCGCATTACGACCGGGTCTACACCGCTCCGCGCCCCGAGATTTTCTTCAAGGGAACGGCCCGGCGGGTCTCTGGACCGGGGGGCCCGGTGAGAATCCGCCAAGACACGAAGTGGTCGGTCCCCGAGCCCGAGTTCGCCCTGGTGATCTCTCCCCAGGGGAAACTGGTGGGGCTGACGATCGGCAACGACATGAGCGCCCGCGATATCGAGGGAGAGAATCCCCTCTACCTGCCGCAGGCCAAGGTCTACAACGAGTGCTGCGCTCTGGGACCCTGTGTGCTGCTGCCCGAAGGGCCGCTGGATCGGGCGAAGACGAAGATCCAGATGTCGATTCGCCGGCGGGGGGTCGAAGTGTTTCAGGGAGAATCGAATCTCGACCAGATGAAGCGGTCGTTCGAAGAGCTGATCGACTGGCTGTTCCGCGACCAGAGTTTCCCCGACGGGGTGATTTTGCTGACGGGGACAGGCGTTGTGCCGCCGAATGAATTCACGCTGGCGGCCGGCGATCTGGTGACCATGGATGTCACGGGCATTGGCTCGCTGAGCAACACCGTGGTCCAGGGGTAGGGCCCCCGAGGCCTCGCGCGGAACCAGTGCGCTGGTGCCTTCTCCGATTCGTCTCTGACCCAACAAGCCTGGTGGTGACCGATGGTGGTGCTCGACTCGCTGCTCGAACAGTTTCTGGTCAAGCCGGGCAAGAAGCTCAAGCTTTCGGATCATGACCCGGGTTGGCATGGCGACGAGGATCAGCCCAAGTCGGAAAAAAAAGCGTATGCCGAGGAGATCCTGGGAGCCGACATCGCCACCTTGTCGGCGGCACAGGATCTGCTGTACGCCTCCGACAGCTGGTCGCTGCTGGTGATCTTCCAGGCGCTCGATGCGGCGGGGAAAGATGGCACCATCAAGCACGTGATGTCGGGGGTGAATCCGCAGGGGGTCCAGGTGACCTCGTTCAAGGCTCCCTCGGCCGAGGAAATCGATCACGACTATCTCTGGCGGTGTCATAAGGCCCTGCCCGAGCGGGGCCGCATCGGCATCTTCAACCGCTCGTACTACGAAGAGGTGCTGGTGGTGCGGGTCCATCCCGAACTGATCGTCCGGCAGCGCATTCCCAATACCGAGGCCGGCCCGAAACTGTGGCAGCAGCGGTATGGCGAGATCCGTGATTTCGAGCGATACCTCAGCCGCAATGGCACCGCGATCGTGAAGTTCTTTCTGAACGTCTCGAAGGAAGAGCAGCGGCAGCGGTTTCTCGAGCGGATTCAGGAGCCCGAGAAGAACTGGAAATTCAGTCTGGGGGATGTCGAAGAGCGCAGGCACTGGGACGAATACCAGAAGGCATACGAAGACTGCCTCGAGGCGACCAGCACCGAGGAAGCCCCCTGGTACGTGGTGCCCGCCGACTACAAGTGGGTGACCCGGGCGGTGGTGTCGCGCATTTTGGTGAATACGATCCAGTCGCTGAACCTGAAGTATCCGGAAGTCAGTGCGGCACAGCGGGCCGCGCTGCAGGAGGCGGGGAAATCGCTCGAAGCGGAAGCCCCCGCCAAATCCGGCAAAAAGTAACCGCCGCGCGGCGGGTGGTGGAGACGCAGTTCCGGGCCTGGTGGAGACAACCGCATGAGCAGCCAACCCGACGTCAACGCGGCCAGCCATCCGCTGCCGGCCGCAGCCCAGACCCGCAACCTGCTGCTCTTCGCCGGCTGCGTGGGAATGCAGTACCTGGCCGCCCCGGTGCTGTATGTGGGGGCGACCCATGCGGCCATGCTCGCGAAGATGGAGTCATCCAACTTCTTCGCGAACAGTCCCGAGACCGTCTACTACGCCCTCGCGTTTGTGCCGGTCTTGATCGCCGCGCTGTTCCCTTCGGTGCGGAGGCTTAAGCCGCTGCTGGTGGGCTGTTACCTGCTGGCGGCCCTCGGGGCGGGCGGAGTGGCCCTGTCGGTCTGGCTGGGGTTGTCGCCCCGCCTGGTGAGCCTGGCGGTGGTGACCCAGGGGGTGGTGACGGGAATCAGCATTCCACTGGCGATTACGCTGGTCTGGGAGGCGATGGCGCGGGGTGTGGCCGAGTCGCGACGGGGGGGAACCCTGGCGCTGGCGTATGGCGGCGGCCCGCTGCTGGCCGCCGCGGGTTCGCTGGGGTCGCAGGCGCTGTTGACCGGAACCGTTCTGGGCCGGGATCTCGTCGTCCCCCTGGCGTTTCCTGGCAATTACGCGGTGGTGTTTGCCGCCGCCATGATTCCGATGCTCTTGGCGGCCTGCTTCGCGAGCCAGTTTGTGGTGCCTGTTCCCCGCGAAGTGGAACGTCCCCTGCCCCTCTCGGGATTGACCGAGTTCTGGACCAATCCCCTGCTGCTGCAGATTTCGCTGGTGACGATTCTGCTGTATGCCGGGAATACGATCGTCGCCAATCTCACGCTCAATACCAGTCAGGCGATGACCAGTGAGCCGACCGAGTACGTGATGTACCAGACCGCCATCCGGTTTGGCACCAAGGCCCTGGCGGGCCTGCTGCTGGGACTGTTGGTGGCGCAGACCAGTCCCCGGGCGGGACTGCTGGCCACCGGCTTCGTGTATCTGCTGGCCCCCACCTACGCGGCGTTCGCCACCGGTCTCGCCTATCTCGCGACCTTCCCCATCTACGGCGCGGGGGAACTGGTGGGAGTGTACGCCCCCAACTACCTGCTGGCCGCCTCCCGTCCCCGCGATCTGCGCCGCAACATGGCGGTCGCCAACCTGCTGATGGTCCCCGCCGCCCCCCTGGGGCTGGTGTTTGGTGCGGTTTCCGACGTGGTTGGAAAACGTTCCACTCCGGCCGAGGGGTATCGCGCCAGTTTCCTCCTCTGCAGCGCCATCATGGGGCTGGGCCTGGTCCTCGCCTGGCGATGGCTCCCTCCCCGTCCCCGTCCCCCCGCGGATTGATTTCTCCTCCCTGCTCTTCGTGGCCATGCAACATTCGGTGTTGGTGATTGGTGTAGGTTCGATTGGCGAACGGCACACCCGCTGCTTTCAGAACACGGGCCGGGCCCGGGTCTCGATTGCCGAGATCAACCCCACGCTGCGCGAGACCGTCGCCGCCCGCTATGTGGTGCCGCATTTTCCCTCGCTCGAGGCGGCGCTGCAGACTCCTCCCGAGGTGGCGGTGGTCTGTACCCCCGCACCGTTCCACATCCCCATGACCCGCTCGCTGGTGGCGGCGGGCGTGCATGTGCTGATTGAAAAACCATTGGGAACCAACGAGGCCGGGCTCCGCGAGTTGTCGGTCGAATGGCAACAGCGCCCTGTGACGCTGGGGGTGGCCTATGTCTATCGGGCGTTTCCCGAGCTGCAGGCGGCCCGCGAACTGCTGCAGTCGGGCGAGTTTGGGAATCCGCTGCAGGTGACCGTGGTGGGGGGACAGCACTTTCCCACCTATCGTCCCGCCTACCGCGACATCTACTACGCCCGCCATGAGACCGGCGGCGGAGCCATTCAGGATGCCATCACCCATCTGCTCAACCTCGGGGAATGGCTGGTCGGTCCCATCCGCCGTCTGGTGTGCGACGCCGCTCATCAGTCGCTGCCGGGTGTCGAGGTCGAAGACACGGTGCATTTGCTCGCGCGGCACCAGTCCCCCGGCACCACGCAGCCCACAATCCTCGGCAGCTACTCGATCAACCAGTATCAGGCTCCGAACGAGATCGTCATCCAGGTGGTCTGCGAGCGGGGAACCGTGCGGTGCGAGATCCATCGCCAGCGGCTCATGACCATGACCCAGCCCGGTGCCGAGTGGACCAGCCGCGAATTCGGTCCCCGCGAACGCGACGATGTCTACCTGCGCCAGGCACATCAGTTTCTCGATGCGGTCGAACAGCGGCAGACCCCCGCCTGTTCGCTGGCCGAAGGGTGGCAGACCCTGCGCTGCAATCTGGCCGCGCTGCGCAGCAGCGAGACGGCGGCCTGGCAGACCATCGAACCGGTCTCCCTCGCCTGAGTCGTTCTCCGTCCCGACTTCGATCCCGCTCTTCGCCCCCTGTGGGTGTTCATCTCACGAGCCGCTCTCATGCCCGACCTGCACGCCACCCCGTTGCCGACCGATTTGGTCGCCCCCCAGACCGTGCTCGAAACCCCCGCGGCGGTGGCGTTTCTCGAAGGTCCGGCCGTGCATGCCGATGGCCGGGTCTTCTTCTCGGACATCTGGAACAACCGCATCCTCTGCTTCAATCCCTGGATGCGCGAGACGACGGTCTTTCGCGGCGACAGCGGCCGGACCAACGGCAATCTGTTCGATCACCAGCAACGGCTGTTGTCGTGCGAGGGAAACGAATTCGGTCCCGGCGGTCGCCGGCGACTGGTGCGGACCGACCTGGCGACGGGCGAAGTACAAGTGGTGACCGAGCGGTTCGAGGGAAAGCCGTACAACTCCCCCAATGATGTCGCGGCCCGTTCGAATGGCCAGATCTTTTTCACCGATCCGTGCTATGGCGACCGCTCGACCATGCAGCTTTCGCACGAATCGGTCTACTGTGTCTCGCCGAATGGCGAGGTGCGGGTGATTCTGACGCAGCCGCAGATCCAGCGGCCGAACGGCATCGCCCTCTCTCCCGATGAGGGGACGCTGTACGTGGTCGACAGTTGCCCGGTCGTCGGCGGCAACCGGAAGATCTGGGCGTTTGACCTGGCCGAGAATGGCGACGCCTCGCATCCCCGCGTGGTGTTTGACTTCGCTCCGGGGCGCGGGGGCGACGGCATGGCGGTGCTGCAGTCGGGCGATCTGGTGATTGCCGCCGGCATCGCCCGGCCCCGCGGTCCCCACGAAACCACCGAGGTCCCCCCCGGGGTCTACGTCGTCTCGCCCCGGGGTGAACTGCGTGGTCGAATCCCCGTTCCCGAAGATGTGATCACCAACCTCACGTTTGGGGGGGATGACCTGCGAACGCTCTACATCACCGCCGGGAAAACCCTGTTTGCCATTCGCATCCAGCAGCCTGGTTGGCTGGTGCATCGCCGCTGAAACGCTCGAAGCACGGCATTTTGCAGTTTGCTGGCTATGATTTTGACGGAGTGGGGCAGCGGACCCCGCGGGGGCGACGGTGGAACATGGCCTCCTCAAGCCGAATGACCATTTGGGAAGAGTTCGCGCAGCATGGCAAGTCAGGAAGTCCCCGTGGTGGAGGAATCATCGCCAGTGGGCCAGGCCGGTCCGGGTGCCTCTCGGGAGGGAGTCCTGCGGACGTGGCCCGCCTGGGTGATCCTGGGGCTGACCCTGGTCCTCACGCAGGTGATTCCCCGCTGGCGGCTGCGGACGGTCGAGGGGTTTGTCTCGCTGGTGGCCGGGGCTCCCGTGGGGGCGGTGCTGCTGTTGGTGTGGTGGATCGGCTTCAGCCGGGCCCGGGGTGCCGACCGCTGGTGGAATCCCCTCGTCTACCTCGTGGGTGGAGTGCTGGTCTGGCGAACGCTGTTTACCGGTCTGGATGGCTCGTTCCTGATGGTGCTGGGCTTGCCCTTTGTCTCGCTCGTCTGGCTGCTGGCCCTGCTGGGGGTGGGACGACGGCTGGAGGGGACCCGCCGGTGGTGGGTGACCGGGGCGATTGCCGCCGCGTGGGCCTTGCTGACCCTCGTACGCGTGGAGGGGACGGACGGGCAGATCAATCCGCGGCTCGGTTGGCGGTTCGTCCCCACCGCCGAGGAACGCCTGCTGCAGGAAGAGTCCCGCACGCGTCCCGCCCCGGCGGATGAGCCTGCGGCGGCCGGTGGGCCGGTGGTGGTTCAACCGGGCGATTGGCCCGGCTTTCGCGGTGCAAATCGCGATGGACGAAACGAGACCGACGAGATCGCGACCGACTGGCAGGCCCAGCCTCCCCGCGAAGTCTGGCGCCGCAAGGTCGGGCCGGGTTGGGGTTCGTGCACGGTCGTTGGCGGATTGCTGTTCACCCAGGAACAGCGGGGAGAGGACGAACTGGTGTCGTGCCTCGACGCGCAGACCGGGGACGAGATCTGGAGAAGGGGGACGCCCACACGGTTTTACGAGGCGATCTCCGGCCCCGGACCACGGGCCACGCCGACGTTCGACGCGGGGCGGCTGTATGTGCAGGGGGCGACCGGCTGGCTGACCTGCTGCGAGGCCCGTACGGGGCAGGTGGTCTGGTCGGTCGATCTCAATACGCACCAGGGGGAAGTCCCCACCTGGGGTTACGCCGGCTCGCCGCTGGTGGTGGACGACCTCGTGGTGGTCTTCCTCGGCGCTCCCCAACAGCGGGGGACCGCGGCGTTCGATCGCGAGACTGGCGAACTGCGGTGGGCGTCGGGTGATGCCACGCAGAGCTATTCGTCGGTGCAGGTGGCCACGCTCGCCGGCCAGCGGCAGTTGCTGCTGCTGGGAGGGCAGGGGCTGGAGTCGGTCGATCCCGCGCAGGGGCAGCGACTGTGGTCGTTCGATTGGAACATCGAGGGGATCAACCGCGATGTCCAGCCGATCGTGCAGGGGGACCTCGTCTGGATCAGCACCGGCGTGGGGGGCGAGATGGGGTGGAAGTGCCTGGAGGTTCGGCCGGGGACCGACGGCTGGTCGGTCGAGGAACGCTGGTTCCAGAAGACGCTGCGTCCCTACCACAACGACAGCGTGGTCGAGGGGGAATACGCCTATGGCTTCGACCAGAACATCTTCACCTGCGTGCGGCTGTCGGACGGCCGGCGGATGTGGCGGCAGGGCCGGTACGGCTCAGGCCAGGTGCTGTTGCTCGCCCGCCAGAAGTTGCTGATCGTGCAGGCCGAGACGGGGGAGGTGGTGCTGCTGCGGGCCAACCCCGAGCGGCTGGAGGAGCTGGGGCGAATTTCCCCCCTGGCGGCCAAGACCTGGAATCACCCGGTGGTTGCCCATGGCCGTTTGTACGTGCGCAACGGCGAAGAACTGGTCTGCCTCGAGCTCTCGCCACCGGGCAGGGAATCTGCCGCCGAATGATTGGCGGATTGCGGCCGTGCGACGACCGATCGGCGAATGCTTACTCAGACCTTGACTTGCGGTAGTCGAGCCGGGGTTTGAGGTCGACGGGCATCAACGGTTCGTACCGCCGATCACCAAGTCGGCGTTGCAGCTCGTCCCGGGCGGCGGTCAGCGTCGCCGGTTGGTGATACAGATCCCACGCCGAGGCGGCCAGCACCCGCGAGGCCAGCAGCATTCCCTGCCGGCCAATCGTCGTTCCCCCGGCCGCCACCGCCTGCCACGAATGGCTGGCGGTCCCTGGGACCCAACAGGCGGCATTGAACCCGGTCGTGGGGACGACCCAACTCACATCTCCCACGTCGGTCGACCCCTTCACCGTGGTGCCGGTCTGGTCGATGACCTGGCGGATCGATTCCAGAGGCACGGGTGTCCCCAATGTCTCCCGCAGCCGCAGGGCGAACGCGGTCTCTTCGGGGTTGTATTCCAGCGTGTTCAGGGCCTTGAGGTTGGCCATCGCCACGTCGGCCAGCACCTTGTTCGGCAGGATTTCGAGCGTTCCGCCATGGTGCTCGGTTTCGAGCCGCGTCTCGGTCGCGAGGGCCCCGGCCTGGGCACACAGCTCCAGCCGTTTGAAGACGTTCGCCGCGACGCGCGAGTCGGGGTGCCGCACGTAGTAGTACACCTCGGCGAACTCAGGAACGACGTTGGGGGCATCCCCCCCGGCGGTGATCACATGATGGATGCGGGTGCCATCGGGAGTGTGTTCCCGCAGAAGTTGAGCGGCATGGTTCATCAACTCGACCGCGTCGAGAGCGGAGCGTCCTTCATGCGGCGCCCCGGCGGCATGGGCCGCCTTGCCATGAAAGCGGAACTTGGCCGAGATCCGGGCGAGGCACGAGGCATCCCCCGCGGCGTTCCGGGACCCGGGATGCCAGTGCAGGACCGCCGCACAGTCGCGGAACAGACCGGCCCGCGCCAGAAAGACCTTGGCTCCGCCTCCTTCCTCGGCCGGGCAGCCATAGAGACGGACGGTGCCCGTGATTTCCCCAGCCCGCATCCGCTGGGCAATGGCCCGGGCGGCGGTGACTGCGGCAACTCCAAACAGATGGTGTCCGCAGGCATGTCCCAGTCCCCCTGGCTGACGCGGGCGGCGTTCGGGAACCGCTTCCTGCGAGAGTCCAGGCAG
>JBKDUK010000506.1:0-27080 GCA_046339535.1 Planctomycetaceae bacterium
TCAGCAGCCGGTCGTAGAGGACGAGGAAGACCGACCCACTGTCGATGCCTCCCGAGAAGAGCACCCCCAGCGGAGCCTGGCGGTCGATGCGGTCGAGCCAGCGGTCGAGCTCGTGGGCCAGAGCGCCGATGTAGGCCTGGCCGATGGCGTTGACGTCGGCGGGCAGACGGTTGCGCTGCGGGGTGAAGAACCGGGTGTAGGTCGGATTGGGATCGGGACATCCCACCAGGGCCACCTCGGTGAGGTGATGGGCGGGAACCATGCGGGTGTACGACGGATGGAACTGCCCCGCGAGCCCTTCTTTCTCGAGAAACGCGTGGATCTCGTCGATCCGCTCGGCGGTGATCAGGCAGGGACCGTCGGCCCGCTTGGCGATGAAGTACCGCAGGGGTCGGCCGATCGACCGGGCCATCCGCACGATGCGTCCCGTCTTGTACACAAAGGCGAACTGCCCATCGATCTCCCGCACCCGGGCGGGGTCTCCCGAAGCGACCCGCTCCAGCGCCTCGGCCGGAGTCATGTTCAAGATCACATTGGCGGCTGGATCGACCAGGTCCACCAGACGCTCAATCGTGGCGACGTTGTGCATGAAGGTCACGCCTGCAGAAGAAGAGAACGCGAGAAGTTGGGCCGCACGATCCCGCGACGGGATCATTCGCCCCAACCTCCGGAAGAGCCGGAACAGTCACCCGGACGCCAGCCCTCGACAACGGCGGCGTCCAACGGGCGATTCCCCGAAGGAGAGCATTCAGATTGATCTTCCCACCGGGCAGCGTCAAGCACGCCGGGTGCGCGGGCGCAGCCAGGCGATCACCCCGCCCGCCATCGCGACCAGGAACCAGCGGGTTCCCGTTTCCTGCCGGTGGACATACTGGATAACCGGCGGACGCTCGAAGCTCGATTGGTCTTCCGACCTGACGAACAGCAGGTCGTCCGTGCCGGGCCGGGGGGACGCGCGGTCTTCAAACTCGGTCAGCCGCCACGGTCCCGTCCGCAGCTCTCCCGGCAGCTTGAGATGCGCGAGCCACTGCGCCTGTTCCCCCTCGGTCAGCTCCCGCGACCAGACGTGCGTCCCAGGCCAGGGGTGCCGCTCGGCCCCAATGTGCCCCTGCACCCGTTCCTGGCCGAGAAAATAGACCCGCAGCAGGCGCTCGGGGAGCATTCCCAGGCGGGCCCGCTCGGCCACCTCGGCCGGGGGGGCCGGCTCGCGATACGGATAAAACGGCTGGTCGGTTGCGAACGACAGGCAGACCGCCCGCGACTGCAGGTCGCCCGCCACTCCCTCGTCGCGCGAAAACCGGAACGCCGTAATCTTCCAACCCCGCTCCACATACGGGGTCATCCAGGTGGTGAGGCTGTCATCGACGTTGTACTCGTGCTCTTTGAGCCACTCGGCAATCGCCCCGGCCTCGTCGGCCGAGAGAACAACCACATCCTGCCCGGCGATGGTCTGTTCGGCATGCACGGTCACCGCCGGGGCCATGGGCAGGGGAGCATCCACCATGTTGCGGGTGGCTTCGAACCCGGCGGAAGGGAGGCAGCCACAGCCCCCAGCCGGTGCACTCTTCGGCCGCGGCTGCCGGATCACCTTGGGGGCGGTGAGGGTCTTGAGATCGCGGAACAAGCGGGTGTCGACTTCCGAGAACTCCGGTACGGTTGGGGTCGGCACCAAGAAGCCAAAGTCGCGCGACGACGTGGCGAAGATTCCCTGGCGGATGAAATGTTCGACCTTGTGCTCGGCATCCCAGAGGATCACCGCCGTCTCTTGGGCGATCTGGACCGAATCGCCAGGCCGGGGGGCGACGTAGCAACTCCAGCCGACCGAACCCGCGACAGCGGCGATCAGCAGTCCGGCGGCGACAGTACGGTTCCAGCGAGTCCAACGGGGCATGATCCGGCTCTTTCCAGGACTGAAGGGAGTTCAGCGGGAAACACTCACCGACGTAAGACGCGGGGACCACACGGAAAGTTCCCGGAAGTGTGGTCGAATGGGCCACCCGTCGGGAGGCTGGCCCCGCCCCCCATCGCGGCGGACTCATTCATTCCCCCGCCCCCCGCTTGCGGCGGAATTGGGGGCTGACCACAATGCGTTCGATCTGCGTGCGGAAGGTCAAAGGCTGGCCATCCTTCTCGCGGCCCAGTTCCTCCAGCAGCGGTTCATCCGACAGCAAGGGGCTGCGGCCGAGAGCATATGCCAGCAGCCGGCGGTTGAAGCTGGCGACAAAGTCGCGCCGGCGTTCGGTCTCGAGGTAGGCTCGCAGCCCCGCGACCCCCTCCCGCTCGTGGCCATCAGGAAACTCGACCCGCGTCTGCACGGGCCGCCCCGCAAGGTCTTGCCGACGGTGTTCCCCCACCGGGCCATACCCCTCGAAGACCACACCGAGGGCGTCGAAACGCTGATGACACCCCGCGCACGCCCGATGCTCGCGGTGCCGGGCCCGCCGTTGCGGAATGGTCAACTCGCCGGTGGCCTGCTCATCGCGCGGCAGCTCGGGGACCACGGGAGGCGGGGGAGGAATCTGCTCTCCCAGCAACCGGCGCACCACCCAGTATCCCCGCTTGACCGGGCTGGTGCGCAAGCCGGGAGAGTTGGCGGTAAGGAAGACCCCCATCGTCAGCAGGCCGCCGCGGTTCCAGGGGGTGGCGTCGGGTATCTCCACCCAGGCGTCGGCAGGTCCGGGGTGCGGTATGTTGTAATGTTTCGCCAACAGGCCATTCACCACGGTCCGCCGGCTGGTCAGGCATTCCTCCAGCGGGCGGTCGTGCTGCAGCAGATCGAGCAGAAACCGCCGGGGCTCCTCGAACATCGCCTGCCGCAGTTCGCTGGTGAAGCCGGGGAACCGCTCGCGGTCGACCGCGTTGTGCTCTTCAAACCGCCGGAAGTCGAGCCACTGCCCGCCAAACTCGGTCACAAGAGACAGCACCCGCGGGTCGGCCAACATCCGGGTGACTTGCCCGGAGAGTCCGGCGTCGGTCCGCAGTTCGGCCCGTTCGGCGGCCGCACGCAGCTCGGCATCGGGGAGCGAGCTCCAGAGGAAGTAGCTCAGCCGGCTGGCCAGCTCGAGGTCGGTGAGATCACGGGGGGTGGTTCCCTGGGCTGCCTGGTCGTAGCGGTAGTAGAACTGCGGGGCCAGCAAGACCGCCGCCACACTGTCGCGAATGGCGTCTTCGTGCGGCAGGTTCTCGGTCGTCCGCAGGCGGTGGTAGAAGTCGCGCAGCTCCTGCGATTCCTGAGCGGTCAACGGCCGCCGCCAGGCTCGGCCGGCAAACTGCAGCAGAGACTCAAGGTGCCGGGGTTCGGCCTCCAGCCGGGCCTGCTCGATCGCCCGCAACCGGCGATCCATCGACTGGTAGTAGTCTTCGATCGCCTGGAGCGCGGTGGTGTCGTCGGTCTTCTGGCGGGCCCGTTCGAGGTACAGTTTCGCCAGCCGCTGCAGCTTGGCAGACGAACTGCAGTCGCGGTCTTCCGACCGGGCGAAGTCGAATTCGGCCTCGCGGATCACCTGCGGGGGCTCGGCCCGTTCGAAGAAGATGTAATCCTGGTATTGCCGCTGCAGCACATCGGTGATGAACTCGAGCTCGGTCCACAGCCGGTCGAGCTCGGCGGTCTGGATCTCATCGAGAATCAACTCGCGCAGCGGCTGGTCATCGCGGAAGAACCCCTGCATGAGATGAAAGCCCGCCGTCAAGAGCCGTCCCTGTCCCGCCCCCTTGGGATCAAAGTACGGACCCCGGTCATCGACGAAAAACGCATCAGGGAAGAGACTGCAGAATTCCCGCAGGGCGGCAGTCTGGCGATCCACCGAATCGGCCTGCTGCGCGTCGACTGCCAGCAGGCCAGCCAGACTTTGAGCCTGATCGGGAAGTTTTGCCTGGAGTTTCGGCAGATCGTCGACGGCACTCCCGACGTACTCGCGGTGACGGGCGGCGAGTTGCTGGTTCCGCCACAACACAAACGGCTGGGTCCCGTCCGAGATCCCCTTGACCTTCAACCGGGGAACATCCACCTTCAGCAGCTCGCGCCAGCTCTTGACGAGGTCGCGGAGCGCGGTTGCACCGGCCACCGGGCCCGGGTCGTCAGCCGACGCGGGGGGCGGAAACTGCCGCCACAACTGACGGACGACGGCCAGCGGGCCCGTCTCGTCGGCCGCCCCGTCGCGCATCAGCACCGGGACGACCTGTGCGAGATACCGGGGGGAGACCTGTGTCTGCCGGGCGACCTGGTCGAGCGTGGCTTCGGGTTGACCCAGCGCGGCCCGGTGTTGCCAGCGCCAGGCGGCGAGGAAGTCGTCGCGCAGGTCGACCGGCTGACTGCGGTAGAAGGCGATCACCCGCTGCACGCAGTACTTGTCGCGGTCGGTGTCGGTGGCCACGGGGTGCGGGGCGAATCGCAGACCATCGGGGGCGAGGACCACATGGTCGGCCACCTGCCGCATGGCGTCGAGATATTTGCGGAACAGCGCCGGCGACATCCGCAGCGATTCCCCCGAGTTGTCGAACCCCGCCTCATTCGCCGGGTCGACGGGAAACTCGCGCGACGGCCGCAGCGGGAACCCGGTGAGATCGCGAATGGTGGCGTCGAGTTCGGCATTGCTGAGCCGGCGGGCGGGAACGGGACCGGGGTCGCCCGCGTTCCGCTGCGATTCAAACCGCCGCCAGGCGCGAATCCAGTCGGCCACCGCGCGCGACTGCTCTTCTGTGGGCTGCTGCGGGGCGTCGGCGGGAGGCATGTCGCCCGCTTCGAGCCGTTCCAGCACGGTGCCCCAGTTCTGGGGCTGGCGGGCGAGGCTGTCGAGGTCGGCAAACAGGTCGAGCCGCAGTTGCGCCGCCGGTTTTTCTTCCCCATGGCAGCCGGTGCAGTACCGCGTCACAAAGGGGTGCACGGTCTGGGTGAATTGCTCCTGCAGCCCGGCCGCCGTCGGCTCGGCGGGCTGGGCGAACACAGGCCACGCCGCCAGGGCGAAAGCCAGCACACCAACGGAACGCACCAACACAGACATCGAGGAAACTCACAGGGGAGGGAGGTCGACTTCCGCCGCGTCGGCCGTCCGCGGGTTGCGGATCCAGCGGGCGTGCAGCACGGGGTCGTGGGGAAACCGCCAGCCGATGATCTCCACCGGTTCTTCGGGCGGGGCCAGCTCGGCCAGAGGATCGGCGGGAGAGGGGGGAAACCGCACTTCGGTCCCCTCGTCGAGCCGCATTCCCAGAATCATCCCCGCTGGACACCGCCGCCACTGCAGCACCCGGCCCCGCACGACCGCCGCTGCGGCTCCCGCCGGGATCTCGGCCGGTGGCAGCCGACCGGTAGCCTCCGCAGCCGAGACAGGCCAAGAGGCCGCAGCCGACATGCCGGAGACTCGTTCCGCCTCAGCCACGCGAAATCGCATGACTGGCCCTTTCTCTGCCAGATCACCCGCCAGCAGGCCGATTCCCGCGGTCATCAGGCAGAGCAGGCAGGCGAGCGCGAGGCGGGACATGCGGCACAATCGGGGGAGTGATCGGGACGAGGGGGAACAGACGGTGTGTGGTCAGGCGAGGATTTCATGGACAATGCGCGCGGGTTCGACCCCGGTCAGCCGGAAGTCGAGCCCCTGGGCCCGCACGGTCAGCCGGTTGTGGTCGAGTCCCAGCAGGTGCAGCATGGTCGCATGCAGGTCGTGGACGTGCACCGGGTTTTCGACGGCGTGATAGCCCAGGTCATCGGTGGCACCGTAGGTGATGCCCCCCTTCACCCCACCTCCCGCCAGCCACATCGAGAACGAACGCATGTGGTGATCGCGTCCGGCCTCGGCCCCCTTCCCCTGGAACATGGGGGTCCGCCCGAACTCACCCCCCCAGATGATCAGCGTGTCGTCGAACAACCCGCGCTGCTTGAGGTCCTGAATGAGGGCGTAGGTGGGGCGATCGGTCAGCCCGCAGGTGGTGTGCATGTACTTCACCAGATCGCCGTGATGGTCCCACCCCCGGTGGTAAAGCTGGATGAACCGCACACCCCGTTCGGCCATCCGCCGGGCAATGAGGCAGTTGCGGGCGAAGCTCGACCCGCGCAGTTGCCCTTCGTCCAGCCCGTAAGACTCCAGCACGTGGCGGGGTTCCTGCGCCAGATCGAGCAGTTCGGGAATGCCGGTCTGCATGCGGAAGGCGAGTTCGTACTGGTCGATGCGGGTTTCGAGTTCGGGATGGGGGGAACGCTGCAATTGTTCGGCATTGAGCCGGCGGAGGGTGTCGAGCGCCCGCCGCTGCTGGGCCATTGAGAGGCCCGGGGGGTTCTGTGCGTAATGGACCGCCTCCCCCTGCTGCTGGAACTGCACCCCCTGGACGCGTCCGGGGAGGAAGCCGGCCCCCCACTGGCGGGAGGAAATCGGCTGGGGATTACGCCCCCCCTCGCTGGTCATGACGACGAAGCCCGGCAGATCGCTCGACTCGCTCCCCAGGCCGTAGGTCACCCAGGCCCCCATGCTGGGGCGGCCCGAGATCGACGTGCCGGTGTTCATGACCGTATGGGCCGGATCGTGATTGATCTGGTCGGTGTGCATCGAGCGGATGATCGCCAGATCGTCGGCCAGCTTGCTGGTCCAGGGGAGAAGACTGGCGATCTCCTGCCCCGACTGGCCATGTCTGGCGAATGGGAACTGCCCCCCCAGCACCTTCAGTTGTTGACCCTGCAGTTGGGCAATGGGCTGCCCCTTGGTGTACGACTCGGGCATCGGCTGCCCGTCGAGTTCGTTCAGCTTGGGTTTGTGATCGAACGTCTCGAACTGCGACGGCCCCCCCGACATGTAGAGAAAGATCACCCGTTTGACGCGGGGGGGAAAATGCGGCCCGACCGGCAACCCCCCCGGGGCCGGGCCCGCCGCGCGCACGGGGGTATCGCGGTCGAGCAGCGTCGACAGGGCGACACTCCCCAACCCCAGGGCGGTCTGTGAGAGAAACGTGCGGCGCAGCAGTGTCATGAGAGACCCCACTCGAACCCATCGGGCGTGTCCGGAGAGCCTGCGGGGGATGGGTCAGCGCCCGCATCCACGTTGGCTTCGGCCATTGTGACAGCCCCACCCGGGCAGGGCCACACTGCGGGGTTGTTCCCGCCACACCCACGGACCTGGTCCTGACGGTTGGGACCCGGGGGGGCGACACGAAGATGACCGGTCACCGACTCAGTCTTCCGGAGCGGTGTCTGCGGGTTGTTCCTCTTCAGGGGCCGGCACCGACCGGGGGGGGGTGTCTCCCAACAGCGAGATTCCCCGCAGGCGGCGGCGTTGCCGGGGGGAGGCGGACGGGAGCTGTTGCCGGTACCACGCGTCGAACGCGGCGAGACGCCGGTCAATCTCCCGATCGAGCTGCGCCAGGCTGGCCCGGTTGCTGACAAACCGGAACGCCGCCCCCCAACCCCGGATCAACTGATCGATGCGGGCCATCAACTGGACAGAGCCCGCCTCGGTGCCCCGGCGGATGTCGCCCGTGGTCCACCGCGCGAGCTCGTCCCGGGCCAGAGCCAGTTGCCGGTCAAGCCGGTCGAGCAGGTGCCGGCGCGAACGCCGGCTGGGTGAGACACCCTGCGGATGCACCCGGCAGCCCAGAAAGTCGAACCCCCGCCCCGTCGGCACCAGCACCGACTTCCCGCTGCCATCTCCCGGGGCGTAGCAGGTCATTCCCAGCCCGGCCAGTTCCTCGCGGGCGATCTGGAACCCCTGTTCCACCAGTTCGGCCGTGGGGCCGAGGATCACGAAATCGTCGAGATACCGCAGGGTGACCAGGCCCCCCGCATTGAGACGGCGGTCGAAATGGCGCAGCGCGATATTTCCCGCCAGGACCGACAGCAGTGAGCCCTGCGCGACCCCCGCGGGCCCGAGGGGGAACAGGTCGAGCCAGGGGTGCAACCCGGCCGGGTTGGCCAGCTCGGTCTCGAGCCCCTGGCAGAGCAGATCAACGAGCCGAGGGTCGGCCACTTCCTGCCGCAGGAACGCCCCCACCTCGGCGCGGGGAATGTGCGGAAAGAAGTTTTTGACATCCGACGTGGCGGCGAACTGGCCAGTGGTCCGCAGGGAGTGCTGGAGCGCGGCAATCGCCTCGGGAACCCCCCGGCCCACATTCCCCGCAAAGCTGGTGGGGCAGTCGAACACGGTGGTCAGTTGGCCGAGGTGAGCGCGCAATCGCGGGTCGCGTGTCTGCAGCACTCCCAGCAAAGCCCGCTGTACGATGCGGTCGGCCACTCCGGGAACGGTGACCCCGCGGCGTGACCCGCCGCTTTTGCGCTTCACGTAGGCGAGCCGGGGGTGAAAACGAAACGTCCCCGACCGCAGTTCGTCGCGCAGGCGTTCGAGGTGGGCGATGGGGTGGCGGTCGAACGCGGCCAGGTCGTCGCGAAGGGCGGGCCAGGCGGTCTGCCGCAGGGAACGCCGCACCAGTCTCCACGACCGATGGAGGTGCTCGAGCGTGCAGAACGGGGTAAACAGGGGACCCATCACCACCACCATTCCAGAACCATCGCGGGCCCCCTTCGAAGCCGTCGGCCCGCGATTGTTAGGTACCGGCGTTTCCGGGAGCCCTACCGGTTCCGGGAGGAACCGCCGGGGACGATCCACGAAACCCGTCGCCACGCTCCGGGCACACGGGGTGCTGAAACGGGCGAAGACCGCGCCTGGGAAGAGGCGGGGCCAGCGTGGAACAGAAGGACCGCTCCACTCCCGGGGACCGCCGGCCTGGAGGGTGGAGTGGGGTGGACTGGAAGAACGCGGCTGGAAGGCCGCGACGGCACAGTCCCCGACACTCCACGGCCGGCAGACCCCCCGCACAGGCGCGACCGGTGGACCGGAACGCGGGCCCCGTGCGGAAGTGGTGCTGTCATAGCCGATCCCCCTTGGCAGGGGCAATCGCGCGGAATTCTCCCCCTCCTGCCGACCCGCCACATCCCATGCCCAGGCGCACCACACCTGTCCGTTTGTGAACAGACTCGTTTCCCTTGACGTCAGACGAGGGCTATACTTGGTGGTTCGACGGCTGTCGGCCTGCGACGTTTGTCTCTGGGTCGCGGAAGGCGGGTTGTCGACAGGCCCCTCTGCGGGTGAACTGGATCCTCTCTCTTGATTCTGGAAGTTCTTCCATGCGCCGTCTCGTCGCCCTGTGTGTGGCGTTGCTGTGGTGTGCCGGGCCCGTGTTTGGCCAGGCGAAAGGCCCCCTCGAAGCGGTCGGGACCGATGCGGCCGCCGTGCTGCGTCTGAAGAATCCCAAGGCCACGGTCGAGAAGCTGGCCGACCTGGTCGATGCCGCCAAGGAGGGATTCGGCGGGCAGGTACGGACCCAGGCGGGCATGCTGGGGCTGCTGATCTCGAACCCGACACTGGCCGGGGTCGACATGGAGCAGGACTGGTACGTTGCCGTCTACGTTCCCCAGGGAGCCGACAAGGCGACCGACGACCCTGAAGTGGTCTTCATCATCCCCGCGACCGACCTCAAGGTGATGAAAGAGGGGCTCGATTCGGAACTGAAATTTGAAGAGCATGGCAAATACGGCGTTTACACCCTGGGGAGCAAGGCGGCGAATGCCGTCCAGGCCCGCCTGAAGGGAACCGGCAAGTCGATCGCCACGCTGGCCGACAATGGCGCCAAGACGCTCTACGAAAAGGGAGACATCTCGCTCTTCCTGAATGTGCCCCTGTTGCGCACGGCCTATGCCGACGAGGTGGAGCAGTTCTTCCAGCAGGCGCGCGAAACCGTGGCCAACCTGCCCGAGGCTCCCGGCGGACCGCAGGGAATCGATCCCAAGCTGATCGGCGAGGTGGGGGGCGCGGTGCTGAAGGGACTGGAAGACGCCAAGGGAGATCTCACCGGCTGCACCATCGCCCTCAATGTCGCCAAAAATGGCATCCTGTTTGAAGACCTGCTGGGATTCACCGCGGGAAGTGCGGCGGACCGGTTCCTCGCCCGACACAAGCCTGCGGCGTTCGACAGCCTGGCGAAGTTCCCCGAAGAGCTGCAGGGCTACCTGGGGGTCAGTGTCGACTTCCCCGAGCTGACCACCCTGAGTGCCCGGTTGATGCAGGGAAACAATCGTGCCAATGCCGCCGCAAAAGAGGCGATGGACGCTCTGAGCAAGGTGAAGTCGGGACCCACCATGGGTTCGTTTGGGCTGGGGAGCATGACGGACGGGATCTTGCGGATGACGAGTCTGATGGAACTCGCCGACGTCGCTTCGCTGAAGACCGCCACCCGCAAAATGCAGCAGGCATTTCCCGAGGGGATCGAGATTGGCAACGGAATGAAGCAGAAGTACGACCTGACCGTCGATGGCGAAACCATCGGGGGTGAAAAGGCCGACGTGCTGAAGATGGAGATGGACATCGATCCGAACGATCCCCAGGGGGCCATGGCCGCCCAGATCATGGGAATCATGTACGGTCCCGAAGGCCTGATCACCCGGTCGGTCTTCCAGAAAGACCGCATGCTGACCACCACGGGCGGCGGCACCGAAGCCATGGAAGCCTTGCTGACCTCTCTCAAGGGAACCCCCCGCCCGGAAAACCCCGCCGGCAAAACCCGGGCGTACCTGGGCACTCAGGCAAATCTGCTGGGGTTGATGGACTTGCCTGGCACCGTGGCCAAGGCGCTGCGGATCGTGGGAGAAAGCGACATCGGCAAGATGTTCCTGCCCCTCGATGAAGAGACCCTCGAGTCGCTGGTGCTCCCCTCGAGCTACAGCGGCCTGTCGCTGGTGGCCGAACCGGCTGGCTTGCGAACCCGTACCGCCATGCCCGTTGAGCAGATTCGCGGGATCTTGACGCTGGTCGAGGTCTTCCAGAAGCTGCAAGGGGGCATGGGGGCCGGGGCGGGCGTGAACATTCAACTGGATAACTGATCTCTCAAAACCATGGCTGCTGAAGAAAAATTTGACGCCCGGCGGGAAACCCTCGTCAACGAAACGCGCACCCTCTTTGAACCGGGGCTCGCCGGCCTGAACGCCGCCGACAAGTCCTGGCTGGCCGAGGCGGTGCACCAGAGTCCCGAGAAGGCCGCCAAGATTGGCTACGAACGGTCGCACACCGGCTTCATCCGCGAGATCACGGTCACCGTGGCGGATGTCGAACGGTTGTACCGCGAGCGACAGACGGCCGGGGCCCACTAGGCCCACCAGGCCCGGTTGGCCGATGGAAGATCCCGGGTGGAGGCAACCCACCCGGGTGCGTCCGAACGTGACGAATTTGCCGCGCACCCCGGTCTGACCGGCGGGAGGCTTTGCCTCCCGCCAGTGAGGCCGGGGTGCCATCGCTCCCGCCTCCGGGTGAGGCGGGTTTGACGATCCCTCCTGGTGCCGATGTCTCTTGCCGTTGCTTCCTTCCATGCTGAAATCGCTCGACGCGAAACTGGCCGCGATTCATGCCGACCCCCACGGCTGTCGGGAGTTCATCCTGGCCGACGCCAAGGATGCCGACATGGCGTTTGGCGTGGCCGCTCCCGGACTGAGTCCCGAGCAGCATGCGGGTGAGCAGCGGTTCAAGACCCTCGCCGAGTACCGCGACCAGATCCGCCAGATCGTCCGGTCGGAACTGGTGGACATCATGCTGATGTCGGCCAGCACCAGTGAGCAACTGGCCCTGGTCGAGCGGCTGTTTGACAACTCGCCGGTCACCCCCGCCGCCCGGGCGAACGACACGACCGACATCCATGTGCTGCGTGGGGGGCGGGTGCATCTCGATGGCTCGTATCCGTTCCGGACGGCGTCGCTCGATCACATTCAGTGCGGCCGGCTCGACTGCCCTCCCGAGGAAAGGGGCCGGGGAGCGAACCTGGGCCTGTACTCGATTACCTTCAACAACGATCCTGAGCGCGACCGGGTGGCGCTGGAGCACTTCCGGGCGTTTCGGGAAGAGGCCGAGCGGAAGGGCTTTCACTACTTCCTCGAAGTGTTTGATCCGAATGTCGAAGGGGCGGTCCGTCCCGACCGGTTGGGGGGCTTCATCAATGATGCCATTTCGCGGACGCTGGCCGGTGTGGCCCGGGCGGGACGGCCGTTGTTTCTGAAGATCGTCTACCACGGCCCGCAGGCGATGGAGGAACTGGTCCGCTTCGACCCCCACCTGGTGGTGGGAATCCTCGGAGGTTCGGCCGGGACCACCCGCGACGCCTTCCAGTTGCTGCACGACGCGAAGAAGTACGGGGGGCGGGTGGCCCTGTTTGGAAGGAAGATCAACAATGCCGAGAACCAGCTGGCGTTCGTGAACTTCCTGCGGCTGATTGCCGACGGGCAGCTCGAGCCCGAAGAGGGGGTGCGGGCCTACCATGCGGTGCTGCAACGGCTGCAGATTCCTCCGCACCGGCCGCTGGAGACCGACCTGCGAATCACCGACGGCTCGATGAGCTACGCCGGGACAACCACGATCAGCCTGCCGCCTGCCGTGACCAGCACCCCGGCACTCACCACCCCGGCCGGCACAGTCCCCCCTGCTGAAGTCGCTGTTTCGTTGGCCTCCGCTCCCCCCCCAACCCCTGCGACAGCGGCCCCGGCTGCCGTCGACCGGTCTCCCGGCGGCAATCCTGACTTCGCCCGCATGACCCCCGCGGAACGGCTGGCCTATCACCAGCAGCGGCTCAACCGCATGCTGGGGCAGGGGTAAGCCCCTCCGACGAGACGACGAGGCCGAAACCTTGTCGCAACGTGGCTCCCTCAGCCAGCACGGTCTCCGAAACGGCTTCGGCTGATCTGGTTTGGGGTAACAGGCAACCGATCATGGCCTCCCCGGCCCCAAGACCTCGGTGACGGCGGCCGTTCACGACTGGCTGTCGTCGGATTCGGCGGATCCCGGTGAATGCAGCAATTGGCGCAGGCGGCGTTTGGCGGTGCGGCCCAACCGCAGTTCCGCGGGCGAGTTCGCAAATTGCACCACACACTCGTCGGTCGACAGGCGGATCACTTCGCTGATCTGGTTGAGATGCACGATCAGCGACCGGCTCAGCCGGACAAACCGGATCGGGTCGAGTTCCTCGGACCAGTCCCCCAGCAACCGGCGGACGAGGTGTGGTGATCTCGCGCCGCATTGCACGAGCGTGTAGTTCTCCCGCGCTTCAATCCAGGCAATCTCTTCGGGATCAAACAGGCGCGCCCCGTGCGAGGTCGGAACAATCAGGCGCGCCGGCCCGGCCGGACTTGAATCGAGCGGCGCCGGACACAGATCCGGGCAGATCCGGCCGATGGTCCGCGCCAGGCGCACGGCCGAAGCCGGCTTCAGCAGGTAGTCGCTCGCCCCCAGTTCAAACGCCTGGAGAGCGTGCTGATCGTGGGCCGTCACCAGGACCACCCGGAGCTGCAGGTTGGTTTCGGCCAGAAATTCGAGTCCCGACTGGCCCGGCATTTCGATGTCGAGAAACATCAGGTCGGGCTTGAGCTGGCGCACGAGTTGTTCCGCCTGAGCGGTGGTCGTGGCCATGCCCGCCACCTCGATGTGGGGATGTGCGGCCAGCAATTCAGCCAGCCAGCGGTTGGCCGAGTCTTCGTCATCCACCAGGATGGTCCGCACCCTCGGGAAACCCCGATTCATAATCGTTGCTCCGGGGACGTCTTGGAGGTCATCATGGAGAGAGGCAGGGTGACGCAGGCCTGGACGCCTGCCGCGGTCGTCTCACAGGTCAGCACCGCCTGTTCGAGGTGATACAGTTTGAGGCGTTCCCGCAGATTGGCCAGGCCGGTCCCGACGCGCCCCCGACTCCCCTCTTCGATCCAGGCCCCGGTATTGGTGACGATCACCTGCAGCATCCCGTCGACCACCCGGCAATCGACCGCGATCCGCAGGGGACGGGGACTGCTGACCGGGCCATGTTTCAACGCATTGTCGAGCAAGGGGGAGACAATCATCGGGGGAATGGGGACCGCGCGGGCCTCGGGGGTGCAGGCAATCGTGCATTCGAGGTTGGGGCCAAACCGCGCCCGCTGGACGTGCAGGTATTCCTCGAGCGCATCAATCTCCCGCCCGAGGGGTTCCAGCAGTCGCTGGCGACCGAGGCAGTAGCGCAGGTGTTCCGAGAGTCCGTTGGTGACCCGCGCGACGTCATCGGGATTGTGCCGGCACGCCAGGATCGCCGTCAGAGCATTGAACAGAAAATGGGGCTGCAACTGTGCTTCCAGCCGGTGCAATTCACTGGTCCTGAGGGTCGACTCGGCCTCGGCCGCCCGCAACTCGGCCGACTTCGTTTTCTCGGCCTGAAAGAACGCGATGAACAGCAGGCTCCAGACCGTGAGGATGTCAATCCGGTGAAAGACAGTCAGGGGCATTCCCGCAAAGTGCGAGCGGCTTTTGAACGGACCGTGCGATGCCACCAAAATCAACAGACCTCCCTGGAACAGCAGATACTCCAGGAACGCCGCGAGAAAGAGCACCAGCACTCCGCGGGCGAGAATCCTGCGCTGCGGCCACGTCTGCTGGGCGAGATACCGATACACCGTCCTCAGTCCGGTCGATACGAGAAAACCGGTGACGACCCGCACGATCACCACCAGCCACGTCTCGGAGAAGATGACGTCCGGTCGCAGATAGGGGACCAACACGAATCCATGCGTCAGGCCGACCACTCCCCAAAACAGCATTTGGGCCAGCCAGAAACGCAGTTCGGGGCGATCGGCCTCCGCCCCGCGCCGGTCCGGTTCGGGGGCCCCGGCGAAGAGGGAATCACGTGGAGGGCGGGAGACAAATCTCGACATTGCTGCAGCGTATCAGACAAATCGCCCCATCCCAGAAAAAAAACCGCCGATTCATCCCTCGTTTCGGCGGATTCGTCACTTTTTGTTGAGAGTGCGTTGCGAACCGTGGCGGCATCGGGCAAGGTACCGCCGTGATGAGCGACTGTCGCTTCGGCAGCAAGCCCAGGCTCCGGGGTTGTTGTCCAGCAACGCTCCGCATCCCGGCCCGCACAGGACTTCACCGCTTCCCATCCTCTGGCTGATTTCCACCCATGGCCGAATCACGGTTGCCGCCGGAAGAATCGCGGGGCTGCGGGACGACGCTGGCCTCCCTTCGGAGATTGAGGCTGACCCAGGCCGATCCTGGCCTCGGGCGGTCCGGGACATGGAATGGGGATGAATCGACCGGGGCACACTGGCTGCGGACTCGAGTGCGGCGCGGTGGGAGCCGTTCAACGGCCAACAGGTCCCTCGCCGGGCTGCCGATTCGGAAGCGATGGGGCAGGGGCCGAGACCCGTCCACCGCTGCCAAGCTTGACGAACTCAGGGGGGGGCAGGATTTGTGCCTGGAGGGTGATCGTGATTGAGCCAGTGTTTCGGGGCTCAGCCCAACACGGTCACCTCGGGAATTGCCCAAGCTCCCTCCCCCCCTGTTCCCTCACGATTCTCGCGAGGCTGAAACAGCCGCGATTGCCGTTTTGCGGCGGGTCGTGCACGAGTTTTTTCGGACTGGCCGGCGATCGCCCTGGGTGATGAGCGGCGGGAACGGGGATTCGTCCGAGGGGACATACCTCGCGGTTGGTCAATTCCCATCGGAACGGACATGCCTTCCGCGCGGCGTTGTGCCAGTCACTCGGGATTCCTGACGGACGTTGCGGCGATTGGTGAGAGCCCTGTTCGCGGAGGATGGCCGATGGTGGACCAGCCACTCCACGGGCCGGTGGCTCTTCCACCGACAGATTGAAACCTATCGTACGGAGGGGGCCAGGATCGGGTGTTGATGAGGCGCCGCGCTGGGGCCCCCCTTATTGCGGCATCTCGCACGTGGGGCAGGTTTGGTTCCCCGGCAGCGTGTCGTCCTTGAGCAGAGCCCCCAGCCAGGCTGCGAAAGGCATACCTCCCGACTGTTCGGTGTAGAACAGTGGTGCGCGGAGGATGGTGTGCGTCTCTCCCTTGGCGACATAGGAACGGTAGTTGGGTGCGGCCTGTCGGCTCGCCAACTCGCTTAACATCTTGTGAGTCCAGGCCTGCCGATCCTGTGTCGCGGCCATTTGGGCATAGAACGCCGCCTGGGTGGCATCCTCGAGGAACGTGAACTGGGCGAAGCGGTCTTTGGGAAAATGGGCCGCGAGCCTGGCAACCACCTGGCTGTCGGGGGTGTTTTTCGCCTCTGGGCCAAACACCGCGGCGGGGAGCTGGTAGTTCCAGTTTTGATTGCGGCCCTGCTCGAACTCGGGGGTGGTGACCCCCTGCCCGCTGTCACCCAGAAACACGCCGCGGGCATCGGGAAACATCCCCTTCAACGCTGCGTAATGCGTGGCGGCCCCATAGGCCCCGGCACTGGAACCTGTCACAAGAAGTTGCGCGGGCCGCGACACATGGGAACGCATCCAATGCAGGATCACCTGCATGTTGTCCCAGCCGCGGTGCTCGATCGAAAAGGGTTTGCCGGTGTCGGGGAATTTGTAATGGGCCGTTCTGGACCCCGAGTGCACATCGCCGGTGCAGTAGGGAACGAACAGCATGCTCCAGTCGCGCACCGGGTTCTGGGGATTGTTGCGGTCGAGCAGACCCGACAGATGTGCCGGTCCGTCACCAGGCAGGAGCTGGGCCTTGTAGACCTCGGCGGGCCCCTGGTCGGCAGTCCCCGAGAAGTTCGCCCGGTCTCCCGCCAGTCGCGGTTTGGAACAGGTCGCGTCGTTCCAGCACGATCCCCCGCCATTGAAGAATACAACCAGTCCATCCCCCTTCCCTTCCCGAAAGAAAAAGGAGAAGGTTGGTGTGCTACCCGGTGCGTTGGAACAGGTGGGTGTGTAGACGTGGCCCTCGATGGTCACGGGTTTGGGCACAACTCGTACCCAGCCCTCTGAGGCATCGGGATCGGGGTCCTGCGGGGCGGCCGGCACCCGATCCTGAGCCCTGGCCTGGAACGTCATCAGGCACACGGCCCCAAACATCAGGAAACATCTCAGAAGGAACATTGCCGATCCTCGGGTCCCGGGTTGAATTCCTCATCCGGATTGTGCTGCGAAAGGAGGTGACATACAAGTCGGCAGGCCTGAATCCAAGTCCGCAAGAGCTTAGCCTTGGCACAAGGAGCCATCCGTTGAGGGGCTGTGTCGGCCGATCGCTTTCCTCCTGGCCCGCAACAACCTGCGGCCTCTGAATCACACTCAATATAATATTCATGTGTTCCTAATTATGGCCATGTGTGCATTCCTTCTGAGTAAAGAACGCGACTGGGAACCTCCGGACTGCGGTCCTGGCTGTGAATGTTTCGATGTGGAGTGACTGGGGCCAGGTTTCTCAAATGGGAATTCTTTGATCTGACAATCAATTTCGCCGGAATCCGGACTGGAGAATGCCGATTCCAGCCTTCAGGGGAATGCTGTTCGCGGCATGTCCCTGGGGCCGGAGGAGCCGGAGAGGGGCGATCGACCGCGACCACCCCTCTTCCCAACCGTTGCCACCCGAACTCGCATCGCCCAAGAGTGCTCTTGCGTTCAGGCTTTGCGAACTGGGGGACTGTTGCCACGGGGGCCCACCGGCTAGAATTGAGCTTCCTGCCAGTTCGGCGTTTGAACTACTGTCCCACCACACAAACAAACCCGATTCCACCCGCTGTCGCACAACTCTTTCCCCCTGCCAGTTTCTGACACAGGCTTCATTCGAAGTTTCGAAGTCAGACCCTGAGTTCCCCCCGACTGGCCTCGTTGTGTTGCGATTGGAATCAGCCCGCCTGAGAACCTCGACCTCTTGATCCTGCGACAACCCGTGGGCTTCCCCAGCCGCGGGCTCGAATGCTGTGTTCAACCTTCGGGATTGTCACTGACGTTTGTTCATTGTTGCCGGAAATGACTGTTGCGGCTGACTTGGCCCCCCGGAAGATCCGGGCTGGTGCGGTTGGCTGGCGGAAGTCAGCGGGAGGCCGCAGCGACAGGAATCCTGCCCATGAGTACCCTGACTTACCATCCCCAGTCGACTGAGTTGGGTCGTCGGACCCGCCTCGACACTCCGGTGGCCCCGCAGACCCCCGCCACGACGGTGTCGGAAGGGCCGGTGCTGGCGTCGCCCGCCTGGATCGTCCGCCTGCTGAGCGGCAAGCGTCTGCTCGTGGCCTCGGTGGCCGGGGCGTTGCTGGCCGGGGCCGGCTGGTCGTGGAAGCAGCACGGCCTTGGTGCCACCTCGGCCCCGTCGCACCAGTACGAGACAACCGAGAAGCTGGTGCTGCACAGCGTGCAGCGGCAGTCGTTGCCGATCACCATCACCGAACGGGGCACGCTGTCGAGCCAGAAAGAGACCCGCATCCTGTGCGATCTGGAGACGGTTCCGGGGCAGCCGGGGACACGCATTTTGTGGCTGGTCCCCAACGGCACCGCCGTCAAGGAAGGGGATCTGCTGGTCGAATTCGACTCGGCTCCTCTGAAGGACCGGGTGAATGCCCAGACCGTGCTGTTCGAGCAGTCGCGGGCGGCCCAGATCCAGGCCTCGGTGCGGCTTGAAAATCAGAAGACGCAGAACGAGACCAACCTCGCGGCCGCCAAGCTCAAGGTCGAGATGGCCAAGCTGGCCCTGAAGATGTACGAGGATGAATCGGGGGGAACCTACAAGATCGCCCTGAATGATCTGGAATCGAAGATCCAGGAAGCGAAGAACCAGATCAAGGAGGCGCAGGCGGCCCTGAAGATGAAGGCGGCCCGCAAGCACGGGGTCGAGACCCTCTTCAAGCTGGGCTACCGGGGCAAGGGAGACCTCGACCAGGCGATGCACGAGCATCTCTCGGCCGACTTCGCGCTCGTCCGGTCCACCAACGCCCTGGGGACAGCCGAGGCGAACAAACAGAAGCTGAAGCAGTACGAGTACCCCATGAAGGTACTCGAGCTGACCGGGACGATCGCCACGGCCGAGCGGGCCCTGTCGCAGGTCGAACGGGACAATGAAGCGCTGCTGGCCCAGGTGGGGGCGTCCAAGACGGCGGCCGACCGGGCCTTCGCCACCGAAGAAGAAAAGCTGCAGCGGTTCAAGGACCAGCTCGCCAAGAGCAAGATGCTGGCTCCGCACGATGGGCTGGTGGCGCATTCTCCCGACCGGACCCCCTGGGGTCGTCTGGTGGCCGAGGGAGAACTGGTGACCGAACGGGCGAAGATCCTGTCGCTGCCCGACCTCACCCGGATGCAGGTGAAGCTGGGAATTCACGAATCGGTGGTGGATCAGGTGCGGGTGGGGCTGCCGGCGACGATCCGCATCGACGCCTTCCCCGATGTGTCTTACAAGGGATCGGTCGCCTCGGTGGCCGTCTTGCCGACCCAGGACAGCAGCCTGAGTTCCGACGTGAAGGTCTACGACGTGGTCGTGACCATCGATGAGGAAGTGACCTCGCTGAAGCCCGGGATGACGGCGATTGCCGACATCCACGTGCGGCGGCTGGACGACGTGGTGACGCTGCCCGTGCAGGCGATTCTGCAGGAGAAAGACGCCACGTGGTGCTACGTCTCGACACCCGGGGGAGTGCTCCGCCGCCCGCTGAAACTGGGAGCGTCGAACAATGCCCAGGTCGAGGTGCTCGAGGGGCTGCAGCCCGATGACCGGGTGGTGCTCAACCCGCAGGCGATCCATGATGCCGACGCCACCCACAACCTCCCCGGTGCCTGAAAGGGGACAGGTCCATTTTTGGCCTGCCCGGGTGGCCACCCTCCTGCGCGGAGGGGGCCGATGATCTCGTGGTCGTACTGGTCGATCGCGGTCTGGACGGCGTTCAAGAACCTGCGGCTGCGCAAGATGCGCAGCGGGCTGGCCCTGCTGGGGGTCATCCTGGGGGTTGGCTCCGTCATCGCGATGCTGGCGATCGGCGAGGGTTCGAAGGCGCAGGCGATCGCGCAGATCCGCGAGCTGGGGGCGACGAACATCATCGTCCGCAGCGTGAAGCCCGGCAGCCGTCCTTCAGCCGCCGAGGGTGAAAACACCGCCGGGGCCCAGAAGGTCAGCCGGGTGGTGGAATACGGCCTCAAATTCAACGACCTGAAGCAGTTCCGCGAGGCAATGCCGACGGTCGACCGGGTGATTCCCGTGTCGCTGGTCCGCAAAGACGCCCACAACGGGGCGCGGCGGGTGCGCAATGCGCGGATCCGCGGGGTGACACCTGACTATCCCAAGGTGAAACCGCTGCGGCTGGGGCGGGGACGGTTTCTCGTGACCACCGACCAGACGTCAGCCGCCAACGTGGCGGTGCTGGGGGCCGACGCCGCCACCGAGCTGTTTGGCTACGAAGACCCGCTGGGGCGCGACCTGCAACTGGGGACGATGGCCTTCAAGGTGGTGGGCGTGCTGCGCAGTCCCCGGGGCAATCCCGAGGCGCTCGAGATTTACGTCCCCCTCGAAACCACCCGGCGGAGGTTCGGAGAACTGCAGATTGTGCGCACCGCCGGCAGCGTCGACTTCGAGAAGACCCAGCTCAACGAAATCATCCTGGGGGCCCGCTCGATCGAATTGGTGGGGGCCACGGCCGAGATGGCCCGCAAGCTGCTCGAAACCTCGCATCACGGCAAGGACGACTACGAGATCCAGGTGCCGCTGGAACTGCTGGAACGGGCCGAGGAACAGCAGTCGCTCTGGAACCTGGTGCTCGGGTCGATCGCGGGAATCTCGCTGGTGGTGGGGGGGATCGGCATCATGAACATCATGCTGGCGAACGTCACCGAGCAGACCCGCGAGATTGGCATCCGCCGGGCGATTGGGGCCCGACGGTCCGACATTGTGGCCCAGGTCCGGCCCGAGGCGGTGGTGCCGTGCAGCGTGGGGGGACTGCTGGGGATCGGAGTGGGGGTGAGCATTCCCCTCATCGTGCAGCACTTCGCCGGGATCGAGGCGGTGGTCCGCCTGTGGTCGGTCGCCCTGGCGTTCTCGATCTCGACCGCGATGGGGGTGATCTTCGGCATCTACCCCGCCGCCCGGGCCGCCAACATGGACCCGATCCAGGCGCTGCGGAACGTGTAACACAGACCTCCGCGTGAACTTCGCGGCTCTGAGTGCCGGCTGCACTCCATTCATTTGGGGCCATCCTCAATCGAACACCAAAGTCGCGTGCATCACTCCCGGCTCCAGTGAGGGATCGTCGGACAGGAACTCGGCAGTGGCGGCATCACTGGCGATTCAGTCCACGATCACCCCAACCATCAGACACAGGTCACTCAGGCCTGGTTGCCCCCAACCACGCCGGGGCGAATGTCCGCCGGGGACGCCTGGGGTCGTCGATGCGCTTCTTCCAACCGGCACCGTCGGATTGCGGATGATTCTGGGAAACAACCAGCGTTCACCGACTGGCCTGAAGGTTCGCGGAGCGAAAATCCAGGTGCGGGAGGACCCTGGGCCACACGCACCCGGCGGCCAAGACATTGCCGCGCAGCGACCCAAGCGCACACACGACTGGCTGCCGACCGCGGCACCCGCCTCAACGGGCCTCAATCAGCGTCCATTCCCCCGAGGTGACCGGTTGGCGATTGAGAGAACTGCGGACCTCCAGCCAGGTCTCCACCCGGCCCGGCTCGAGCGCCTCGACCTCAATCACCCCGGTGAGGACCTGGTCGGCATCGAGCTCATCGACCAGGTCGAATTCCAGCCGCTCATCGCGCATGGTGAAGTTGGTCGACAACTCGAGACCGTTCCGTTCCAGCCGGGCGGTGACCAGCCCCAGTTCACTGGGCAGCTTCACCCCCACCGCCAGCCGCCGTGCGGCGTTCAGCCCGGTGTTCTTCACCGTGAACTGCAACCGCCCGCGCTGGCCCACCGCCAACGGCTCGGAGCTGTCCGACAGTTCGGCCACCAGCGGACCAATCGCCGCGTCGATGCGCAGTGCCTGCTCCGCAGGTTCGAGGGCCACTCCTTCGGCTTCAATCTCGGCCCGCACCACCGCCCGCCGGGCCTCCCGTTCGCAGGTGAACTCCAACTGCACCCGACGGCTCTCGCCCGGCTCCAGCGTTCCCAGATCCCAGGCCAGTCCATCTCCCTCCCGGCGGGATCCTTCCGTCAGCGCGGCGGGCTGGATGGCTTTGTCGGAACTGACCCGCAGGGTGACCCCCTCGAGCGTCTGTTGACCGGGGTTGCGGACCAGCACGAGGTACTCAGCCCGGGCACCGACCGGCCGTTGCCGGGGGCCCAGCAATTCCAGTGAGAACTGCCGTTCGACAAACTGGACGCAGACCCGCTGCTCAGGCCGGCGCTGCGTGCCGGCGCTCGGGGGGGGAACCAGCACAAACCGGCAGCACGCCTGTCCCTTCCGCTCGCCCACCAGCGACAGATCCCACTCTTTCGTCTCGCCCGGTTCGAGCCGGGCCACCCCCGCTTCCAGTTCCCGTTCGTCCGAGCCGGGAAACCGCAAACCGGCCCCCAGTTCGCACCGCACCTTGAGATTCGCAACAGGCTGTGTCGTGGAGTTGCGGAGCAGCACGTGGAAGGTCGTCAACTGCCCCACGGCCGACTGCTCGACCGAACTGGCCTCCAGTTCGAGTTCTCCCAGAGGAACCAGGGCTTCGAGTTCGACATCGGGAGGGGACAGTCCCGGCCCATCCGTCGGTCCCCGGTTGTCGGGCACGTCGGCACGCGGTTCGCGCTGGCCTCCTTCTTCTTCCGCATCGAGGGGCGACTTGCCACGCGACGGGGGAGAGAGTTCCAGCGGGCCATCCTCGGCGGGGGCTGTTTCCGAAGCCAGGGCTTTCTCCGGGCGAGACTGCCCGGGGGAGGATCGATCGGGAGGCGATACGGTTCGGCGGGACTCGGTGCCAGCCGGGTCATCGGATCGGGGAGCGGTTGACCGGGGCTCGATCCGCAGCACCTCGGACGAGGAGGGGGCCTGGGCTCCGAGGGGGGCGGAGTCGGCACCGGGGATTCCCCGGTCGATCACGCCGGGAGGGGCCGCTTGGGCGGCGGTCGGGGGAGGGATCCGAAAGGTCTGCTGCTGCTGACGCGACAGCCCCGCGCAGCCTGCCAAACCTGCCAGGAGGCAGCCGCACAGGGTCCACGTGCCGAACATCCGGCCAGTAGCACTCGAGCGGTTGTGCATTGAGGAACTCAACAAAGTGACACCAGCCCGGCAGTTGGCCCACCCCGCCGCGCGGTGCGGCCTGTAAAAACCTAGCACATCCCCGCGAAGCCGCCGGTCGAATCGCCAGGAAGCCCGAACTGACCTAGAGGCAAAGTGCCGTTTCTGACGATAACTCCGATTATGGAGGATGCCATGGAGAAGTCGTACAAGTGGTGGATTGCGGTCGCCCTGAGTGTCGGGCTGGGCAGCTCGCTGGCTCAAGGTGCCGACGGAGCCAAAAAACCAGCGTCGGGGTCGGGCTTCAGCCTGTTCCGCAAGTCTCCGGTAAAACCCGCCGGGGCGGAACAACCGGCTGAAGTCGAGTGGCTGCACGATCCCCAGGAGGCATTCGACCAGGCCGAGGAGTCGGGGCGTCCCGTGCTCTTGGTTCTGGGGGGCAAGCGCTGCAGCTGGTGCCGAAAACTGGAGAAAGACACCCTCGCGGACGCCAAGGTCAGTGCGTTGATCAGGGATTCGTTTGTCCCCCTGCATGTGAAGGCCGAGGATCAACCCGATCTGGCGGAAGTGCTGGCGGTGGAGAGCTATCCGACGACCATTGTGCTGACCCCGGGAGGAGATGTGGTGAGCAGCACGCCGGGGTATCTGCCGGCGGTCAAATACCGCAAAGCCCTGCAGCAGAGTCTGGCGAAACACGCCAGGGCGGAATCGCAGGTTCGCCAGGCGAGTGGCGAAGTTCCGCTTGAGAAGCCCTCAAAAAAGCGGTAACCTTGAAGGGATGAGCCCTTCACCCAAAAAGCCGTCTGATTCTGAAGATCCCTGGGAAAACCTGGCCGAGCAATTGTTCGGCACGACTCCCGGCAAAGAGCACACCGCCGCGAATGAGACGCGGGCTGGAGAGACGCGCAAGGACCCGACGCGGACCGATGTGCGACCGCTCGAATCGCTGTTGGGCGAGGAAGACTCGGCCGAGCAGGCGAAGAAGAAAAAGAGTCTCGCCGCCCTGTTGTTCGACGACGAATCGGAAGAGACCCCCGATGAGGGGGCTCCTCCGGGGGAAGAACCTGCGGCTCCCGTGCGTGGTGGGGCGAAGAAACCGCTGCTCGACGACGAGGACGACGCGGCTGGACCGGCGGAGTCGGGGCTGGAACTGCCCACTCCCAAACCGGCCACCGTCTCGCCCCAGGATTCGTATTGGGACGCATTGGCCAATTGGAGCTGGGATGACGGGGACGCCAGCAAGTCGGCCGGTTCGGTCTCCGAACCTGCGGCCGGGTTGAGCGAGACCACCGAAGAGCACAGTGCCCCCGCGGAACGCTCTTCTTCGGGTTCGAGTGATCGGGGTGGCCGGGGAGGACGACGCGACCGGGGTGGCCGCGGCCGTGACCGCCGGGATGACCGGGGAAGCGACAGCCGCCGCGAAGCCCGGGGTCCTCGTGACCGGGGTCCGCGGGAAGAAACCCCGGCGTCCGCCGAACGCGATGTGCCCGCTTCCGCAGGAGCACCAGCCAGCGAAGAGCCGGTGGGCACCCCTCCGATCTGGGACTTTGAGGCCGAGGAAGAAGCACCGGCCCGTCCGGCCCGTCCGTCGGCTGGCGGGCGTCGGCCCGGGCGTGAAGAGCGTCCGGAACGCCCCGCGCGTCCTCCGGTTCCTCCCGCCTCCCCCCTCGCCGATCTGGAAGAGGATGGAGGTGAGGACGAAGGGGGCGAAGAAGCGGGAGGCGAGCCGCGCCGTCGGCGGCGGCGTCGCCGCCGTGGTCGCGGGGGTGATGAGGGGGGGGCCTCGGCCGAGCGCCCCGCCAGCAACCGTCCCGCGCCGAGTGCGGAGGGAGTTCCGGGAGCCGATTGGGACGATTCGGAAGAGGCTCTGCCCGATGTTCCCCCGACCCCACCGGCCCGCCCCGCCCCCCGGGAAGAGCGCCCCGCCCGTGGAGAGGGACGTGGCGAAGGGACTCGCGAAGGACAACCCCGCCGTGAGTCGCGTCGCGACCGCGATGAAGGGAGTCGCGACAGTTCCCGCCGGGAGGCGGCTGCACGCGACACGACCGAAGAAGAAGGCAGCCGCGAGTCGCGGTATGCCGAGACTCCCCGGCGTGGCGATCGCGGCGAGCGGTCTGACCGTGGCGACCGGTCTGACCGTGGCGAGCGGGCCCAGCGGCCGGAACGGGTCGAACGGGCGGTGCGGCGTCCCCTGGCCGAAGAGGACGTCGAAGAAACGACGGAAGAGAGCAGCGAGCGCCCCGGGCGGCGCGATCGGGGCCGTCGTCGCAGTTCCCGCCCCGAAGACTGGAGTGATGCCGACTTCGAATCGATCGAAGATCGCGTCGGCTTCGATGCCGAGGAGCCGGAGGAGGCTGACGAAGAAGAGTCGGCCGGTCCCCGCGTCGACCTCGAAGATATTCCCAGTTGGGAAGAGGCCATTTCCTACCTCCTGAAGGCCGAGCCAGACAGCGGCCCCAGCCGTGGCGGCCCCCGTCGCGGCGGCGGAGGAGGGGGCGGAGGCCGGGGTGGCCGCGGCCGCCCGCCACGCGACCGCTGAGCGGACGTTGTGATCTTCGCTGAATTTACCAGCCCGGCTCTTGCAGCCGGGCTGGTTTGTTTTTGGCTGGTCTCTGGCCCACACAGGCATCGGCCTGAAACGGACTGCGTTCAACCGGCCCCATCACCGCCCCGGTCGAGCGCCGACCGGGTGCCAACGCCGTCATTGAGGATTCATGCCGCGGAATCACGAGGGAACAACCATGGCGCCGAACACGAGCCCGACCTCCTGAGCGTCGGATCGGACGACGGGAATCGCCCCATGACGAACCGGCGGCGGGCATCGAGGTGGCTGAGGACGCTGAATGGCGTCCCGGCTTCGGAGCCGATTTGATGGGCGAACACCGATCGCTGGACGCCGGCATCAGGGCGAGGCATCGATAAAAAAACCCCGGTTTCCACGCGGAAACCGGGGGTGCGTCAGACGGATCCGTCACGCCGAAAGGGCGTGGCGTTTACATCGTCTTCATCTTGCGGACGATCGCCTCGGCCATCTGGCGGGTGCCGACGGCGGTCGGGTCGTTGCGGTCGGCCTTCATGTCGTAGGTGACGTCCTTCCCTTCGGCAATAACGGCCGCGACCGCCTTCTCGAGCTTCTCGGCTGCCTTGGCTTCGCCGAGGTGTTCGAGCATCAGCTTGCCCGAGAGGATGAGGGCGGTGGGATTGACCTTGTTCTGCCCCTTGTACTTGGGGGCGCTGCCGTGGGTCGCTTCGAAGACCGCTCCGGACGAGCCGATGTTGGCTCCGGGGGCGACCCCCAGACCACCGACAAGACCAGCGCACAGGTCACTGAGGATGTCGCCGTAGAGGTTGGGAAGAACGATCACGTCGTACAGCTCGGGCTTCTGGACGAGCTGCATGCACATGTTGTCGATGAGCCGCTCGGTGTATTCGAGCTTGCCATCGGTATTGGGGACCTTGCCGGCCAGGTGGGCGTCGGGCTTGACCCCTTCGAGCAGCGACTTGTCTTCGAAGCGGGCGCCGTAGGCCGAGGCGACCGCGCGGGTCTCCTTGTACCACAGTCCGTCGGTGAACTTCATGATGTTGGCCTTCGACACCGAGCAGACCGACTTGCGGTTCATTTTCAGGGCGTAGTCGAAGGCGTACTGGCAAATCCGGCGGGTTCCCTCGAAGGACATCGGCTTGATGCTGACGCCGGTGGTGTCGAGCCCGGTCGAGATCTTCTTCCCGGTGGCGATGCTGTTGATGTACTTGATGAGGTCGGCGGTGGTGGGCTGACCGGCTTCGAACTCGACCCCGGCGTAGAGGTCTTCGGTGTTCTCCCGAACGACGACGAGGTCGACGTTGGTGTAGTGGCCACGAACCCCCTTGTAGCTCTTGCAGGGGCGGACACAGGCGTAGAGGTCAAGCGCCTGGCGGAGGAAGACGTTGACGCTGCGGAACCCCTTGCCGATGGGGGTGGTGATGGGGGCCTTGAGGGCGACCTGGTTCTTCTTGATCGAGTCGAGCACCCGCTCGGGAACCTTGCCTTCGCGCTCGATGACCTCGATGCCGCATTCCTGCACGTCCCAGTCGATCTTCACACCGGTCCCGTCGATGCAGAGGCGGGTCGCCTCGGCAATTTCGGGGCCCACACCATCACCGGGGATCAACGTCACGTGG